>JAPPII010000092.1:108570-214130 GCA_028820845.1 Candidatus Poribacteria bacterium | reverse complement strand
ATCAAATTTGCCGCTAACAAGGATTTAACCAATCCCAAAACTACTTATTGCGAAATAAAATAGGTTTGTCAAATTTTCCTTTCTAAATTATTCCATACTGGTTCGATTAGAAAAAATAAGCCGTTGCATTACACAACAACACATGTTTCGATTCCAAATTGGTTCGATTAAAACACCATTCACAGATACCACATACACCAGCATCAACGAAATTTCTATTCCATACTGGTTCGATTAAATACGATCTTCGCTGTTTCAGACGCTCACTTTGAAAAAAGGTTTAAAATTGTATTGAACCCCTGTCAGATTGTATTGAGGTTCTCACGTGTATGGCTATTTTTCGGGTGAAGGCGTGCGTGTGTCGGGTTTCGCTCTGTTTCTGGAGCAGGCAGAGGCGTTTGCGATTTGGGCCTTTATTTTCAAGGACAGGGGTTCTGGGTTCTTATCGCTCTACCCGACCTACGGTTCTAACAGTCTATGCTACAAATATAACAGCACCTGTGTAAGTCCTAAGGAGGTATTACGACCTCGCAGTCCGTTCCTGTTTCAGGATTTCTATCTCCTGCCGCAATGCCTCGTATTTTTCGGTGTGTTCGCGGAGTTTCCGTCCTTGCCATGCAGTAATGATCTGTGGCAGTCCTATCGCAACTGCAATCAATGCTATCAAACCGAGGACGAGATTAAAATTCCGTCCTACCTGTGTATCCACTGCGTTAATTTGGCTGGTCAGGCGTTTATCCATTTCATCAATCTTGGTGTTAACCTTCGCGATTTCTTGGGAAACGTATTCTTTCATACGTGCTTCGGATCCTTTGACAATAGACTCTACTTTCTCAATATCTGCAATGGAAAGGTCAGCAAATACGGGTGAATTTATCAATAAGGTACCCACAACGAAAAGCATTATTATCTTCATTTCAAATCTCCTATCACAGCCACAAAATCTGAATATGTCAAGCTATCAACGGGTTATGGGTTGGGAAACCCAACCCATACGTTTGCCACAAAATCTGAATACGGTATACATAGTTTTACATATTTTACGCGGTGTGTCAAGGGTAAACCGTTTTCAACCTTAAACCTCCACCATCCCAAAACCCGCACTGTTTTTGTCGCCGAAACCGCATTCGTAGCCAATCTGGATTAATGCTGGATTCCCTGAGACCCTGAAAGGACACAAGACCCCGCGGACCTTGATGCCCTTGAAGTCTATCAGCCGCGTGACGCGTCCGCGTTTCCTGTCGATGTAATTTTTATCGAATTCGAGGGTGAATGCGTCGTCAGACGGAAGGCGACCATGGATCACCTCGTGCTTGCGAATTAGATTTTGACAGACGAGGTCAGAGAACGCTGGATCGTCGGGCAGGCAGTAGTGCATGACCTGCTCGCCGTTTCGCTCGCGCACTGTGGACATTACAATCGGAGAGAGACACCGAAACTGCATCTCCGATTGGAAACGCGGTATACGCGGTACAGTGACATCTCGGATTTGTAACCGACGCTGACCAAAGGACAGGCTGCCCTCGGTTAGCAGTGTATCGGCGAAATGGGATAGGAACGTCTCTACAGGGGAGGAAACCGACCACGTTAAGGTTGAGCCGAAACGGATACGATCTCCAGTTACGCGGCGGCGTTCTGCCATGAGCTGCGAGAAAGTGAAGAGTTTGAAGCGTCTCTGCTCATCACCGTAGCCTTCGTTGTGGAGGAAGGAGGCGTATTCTGGATTGGATTCGGCGAGGAAACGGTAGATGACACTGGTGAGTAGGTGGTTGTAGTTGATGGGGAGCGTGATTCCCTTCCCGACATCAGCGAGGATTTTGATGCGCATAGAACTCCTTGATAATTATAGTAGATTTTGGCATTAATTTCACACTTCGCGTCCGTGCGGTTGGAAACCGCACCTACCGGGGATGTCCGTGCGGTTGGAAACCGCACCTACCGGGGATGTCCGTGCGGTTGGAAACCTCGCCAGCAGGGATTATAGATTGATGTCCATGCGATTGGAAACCTCGCCAGCAGGAATTATAGATTACTGACTACTGACTGCTGACCGCTATATTATATCCCCATACGCAAAGCAACCGCAGCGAGTAAGATGAGCAGGGAAACAACACCCATCAGACTCGATACAATCGACATCCGAGAACGGAGCGGTTTGATTTCGGGTGGGAGTTCTTCCAAATCTGGATCCAAATTCTCGACAGCGGCAGCCAATTGCGGTGCCAAGACCATACCGTGCAACGCCGTCAGGATCACCAGCACGAAGAAAAGTCCAATCTTAATAAGCAGCGTCCGCATGAACGCGCCAGAGAGCGCAGTCGGTGAGGTAAAGTCTACGGCATAGAAAATGTTAACAATACCCGTGAAAAATAGCACACCGACACATCCCCACACGACAGGTTCAAAACGCTTGCCTATCTGTGTTAAAAGTTGAATACGCTGGACAGGGGGTAGGTTTTGTCGGAAGTGTGGAACAATTACCATCGCTAAGATGAGATTGCCGCCGATCCATGTAACCGCGGCGATGATGTGTAGCCAGAGCATGAAGAGCGAAAATATTTCCATTTTTTATGACTCCTTTCGATAGCGAACCGCGAATCGCGAACCGCTAAGCGTTTTGAAGGTTCTCAATATGGTTGATGATTGCCTTCGCGCGAGCGACGAGTGCATTCCGTTCGTCAGCACTGAGCGGGACAGGTGCAAACCGATGATAATCGCACTTCGTGAGAATATCAATCAACTCTGTCTGGACAGACTCGGCGGTATCCAACTGACTGCACGCCTCGCGGACCGCCGCAACGTTACGCTGTGGGAGTACGAATACGTCCTCAAGGTATTGGTAGAGTGTGTTCGCGAGTGTGTTCGCGAATGAGGTCGCCTCGTTAGCTGTGTCGATATCTACCAACGCCGCAAGTTCAGTCCGTATCGTTCGCGCCTCAGAACCGCTGTCATCGGGTATATCCGTCCTTGCTGGTATATCTACCGATGCCTTCGTGAACCTCGCACGATACCAGAAGAAACCCGCTATCAGACCACCCACTACTAAGATTGCCAATAATAGTGCCACCCAAAATCTCCACGATCCGTCTTCGGTCTCAATATCAGCAATAGCATTCGGGTTTGGACGGACAGAGAGCGGAATTGGAAGCGTCTCAGTGGTTGCGTAAGTCGCACGGTTCGGATCGAAGTAGGCATAAGCAATTGCGGGAATGCGGAGTGTACCGGTGTGTGCGGGAATTAAAGTGTAGGCGTAGACCCGACTCGTTGGCGTAGAGTCCTCCGAAAGGTTCGGTCCGTTCACAATCACCCCTGCCATTGCTGGCAGTGTAGGTGGTGTGACCGTCTGTATATTCCCACGTCCAGAGATACGAACAGAGAGCATTACTGCGTTTCCGGTTTCTACCCAGCCGCGCCCCAGTTCCGCCGAGATTTGATATTCACCGATGGCACCGTTGAAGTGAGGCGGTCTGCCCATCTCGGGTATCGGTTGCACCGTCAACGTCAACGGTTGGGTTTTCAAAGTTCTGTGGCCTTGCGGGAGCGGCAATAGCAGTGCAGCAGCATCAAGAACAATTCGTCCGGCTTTCTTCGCGTATAACTTATGTGTGTATTCCTCGACCCAAAACGTCTTCCCACGTATTTGCCGTGTGTATGGGGGTGGTGTTTCCAATTTCTCGACGAAGAAATCACGGAACTCCGGGAGTCGCGGGGTTGGCGACGCACGCGTTGGGAGGGTTACGGTATAAAGATAGCGGAAGGTATATGTAAACGGGGCGTTGAGATACGGTTTTTCAGTATCGACTTCAACCTCAATCTGATGAACGCCACCCGTTAAGGCTTCTTGATACGTATCGGTACCGCTGACCCGGATAGCACCTGGATTCGCAAAGTAAAGACTGCCTTGATAGTCGAACTGGATATCAGATAGCACAAAGTCCCCAACGACTTGCGGAATGAGTTCATAAATCCATGCCATAGAGACCGCAATCTTGTCTGATTTCAAGTGTGGCACCGTCTCGGAGTGAAGTGGTACAGCAAGAAATGCAGGCAGAAAATTGAATTTCGGTGCCTGAATGTGTTTGATGAAGGTGTCGCCAGAGATAGTGAGTTCCAACCGGGCCTTCTCTCCCAGCTGGATATGGCGAGGCTTCACAACCGCAGCGACGTTAATAGTAGCATGCGTTGCACCAGTTGCTATCTGTGCTTGGGCAGCGGCAAAAAGGGGGAATATTAGGAAGAGACACAAACTAACAGTTTGTGCTACAAAAGAGAAGGATAAGTTACCAATCCTTTTCCCGCCGAAGTCCACTTTTGCGTTGTTCTTGTAATAACTTTTGTCGTATCCGATTCTCATTCTTACTTAAACGTTCCAAGAGGCGGACTGTTTCTGCCTTACCGATGTGTTTCATCTCGGTCTGCGGTGCAGCGTCTTTTTTCGGCTCTTGTTGCTGCGCGAAGTTTGACTGCTGTCTCAGGAGCTGTTGTGCCAATGCGAGATTGTGTTGTGCATCGACATCTTGCGGATCTAAGCGGAGCGCGTGTTTGTAAGATTCAATGGCACGTCCGAGGTCGCCACTCTTAAATTGGGTGTTCCCCAAGTTGTAATGGATCGCTGCGAGATCCGGAAGTTCATCAGTTTGCCCACTGTGTTTAGATAACGATTCCTGAAATGCGAGGGTCGCCTCGTTAAATCTACCTTTTTTATACAGCGCGGTGCCGAGGTTATACGGCGCAACCGGCGTGTCCACATTTTCAAGGGTCGCCTGTTGAAAGGCAGCGTGTGCAGCGTTATAGTTCCCAAGTGTGTATGCTTCATTCCCCGCTTTCAGCACCTGTTTCCAACCGTTCACCCATCCGATAAGCGCAGTGGAAAGTGCAATAAAAACGCAGATTCGGGACCAGTTTCGCATGATACAGTTTCCCGTCGTTGCTATCAATAAATCCGTTGAACCCGTTGATCATACAGAAATATTTTAACGTGTTGATTTGCGTTTGTCAATGAATTCTTTTGATGGTGCCGGAGGCAGTATCCTGAACAAGTTCCATCATGGTAATACACGGAAAAAAATATGGCGAATTACCGTACACAGTCGTACAATAATTCGCCATATATGGGAGCACTTACACAGCACTCCAAAAAAATACCAAGCTAACTATTTGCGTTTGATGTCTGCCCAGGTCGTTGCCAACTTACCCTTGGCTTCAACATCAACAGACGAAGCCACGAAATCAAGTAAGCCCTGCTTGTCCATTCCAGCGTCGGGATAGAACGTAACAGCATCGTTCGTTACATCGTCAAAGTGCAAGTTGAGATATGCAGAACCGCCGGATTCACCACACCGATAAAGCAGAACGTTCAGACCCTTTTGTAACTCAACTTCAACGTCGTGAAGAATCGTTAGGGGTGCACCTGTCCATCTGGAGTTGTTGTACCATTTTTCGCCATTAATCCAGATCTGTGCGTAGTCATCGTGCGCCGGGGACATAACAGAGGTCATGTCGCTCGGTGAATCAATGACTGTAATAACATAAGTATCAACGTTATCAGCGGGGCCGTCTCTATTCATGTGGTTGTTGTCCACAGGATCCAATTCAAAGACAGTCCAGCCGCGGGTGCCGCCGTGGTCATCGCCCCATTCCACATCGATGTCTGCTGTCATAAGCAAGCCATCAATTGTCGAAAGCGAGACTTGGTCGAGTGCACCACCGGTACCTTCTGCTATAAGATCGATGGGGGCAGAAGCTGCGAACCCGCCGTTTTCTTCGTAATTCCCGTCGGGTCCATACCATACACTAAGCCAAGAATCTACACCACTGCGATCTTCTCTGAGAGCATCAGTGTTGGGATCTGGATCTTCTAAGAGCATATCTTCCGCCAGAGGACCACCTTCGATTAGGTTCGCCTGCGAGAATGCGAAGTGAGAGAAACTCATACTCAAGGCGAAAATAATCGCAATTGCGAGGGTAAAAGTATTTAATCTTCTCATTGCTAAGTACTATATCCTTTTTGTAGGTTAATTAAAAGTTGAAAGTAATTAGGTCGCGTTATTATAGGCTCCCTAAGTTTCTTTGACAGTTTTTAAAACGCTTAAACGCGTTCAACAATTACAATCTAATTTATTCTAACATCTTGACGGAAATTTGTCAAGAAAATTAAAATTGATTCAAACAAAATAGAGGGTCTTAGTTACTGCGCTTGATGTCCGCCCACGTAGTCGTCAATTTATCTGTCGGTTCAACAGACAATGCCCCCGAGACTTCGCTGAAGAAACTCTTCTGGTCATTCGACTTATCGGGATAGATGTCGCAAACCTTATGGGTTTCATCGTCAAAGTGGAGGTTCATATAGGCAGACCCTCCCGATTCACCACACCGATAGAGGACCACGTTTCCGCCTTTTTGTAATTGAACTTCAATGTTGTAATCAACTTGGAGCGCGGCACCCGTCCATGCGGAGTTGTTGTACCACTTTTCGCCGTTAATCCAGATTTGCGCGTAGTCATCGTGCGCTGGCGACATAACAGCCTTCATGGCCTTAGGTGCTTTAACAACGACAATCCCATAAGTATCAATATTGTCAGCGGGACCGCCTCTGTTCATGTGGTTGCCATCCGCCGGATTCAATTCAAAGACAGTCCATTCACGGGGACCGCCATTCGCCTTTTTCCAGTTGATATCAACGGTCTGCGTCAGTTTCAGACCGGCTGCAGTCGAAAGTTTCACTTGATCCAACTTGCCGTTAGTAGCTTCATCGATGAGGTCTTTGGGTGCGGAAGCCGCGAACCCGCCATTGTTCTCGTAGTTGCCATCGGGCCCGTACCACTTGGAGATCCATGTCTTTTCCGCTGAATGATCTTCGTTCAGTGCAGCGACTTTAGGGTTTGCCAACCAATCTTTTTCAGGGATGGGACCGTCGTCAATGTTAACTTTCTGTGCAAATGCAAGGTGAGAAATACTCACAATCAAAGCAAATACGATTGCTGTTGTGAGTGTAAACTGGTAAAACATTTTCATTCGTAAGTGTCCTTCCTTATTAACAATTCAAAACTTAACGACAGATTTCAGAAACCTGCCAATTTGGTAGAAATCTAATCAAGTGCGAACGGTTCACTATTCACGGCGCGTTAGTACAACAAACTGTTTGTTTGCGGGATACCAAACGTATAGATGAAACCATGCGATATAAAGAGGACAATCTAATAGATTGTACTATCGGGAGGGTTCTATCGCGCGCCTTCTGTTACGAACACGCTCTATTAATATGATACCAAATCAAAATGCGTTTGTCAAGTTAATTTCAGGGTCATTCGTTGGGTTTTTTGAGCGTACCCCAGCGGGTGGAAAGTTTACCTTTTACGTCAATCGCCCGAAAACCCGTGTCATACGCCTCAACCCCTGGCGAAAATTCGTTTCTTCCCTTAGGTCCATCCCCCCTACCGCCAAGGAGGTAGATTGTACCGTTAGCAACTGCCGCTACCGTCACTTTTGGTGTGAGCATAGGTAGCGATGGCCGCCATCTATTGGCTGCCGGATGATAAACCTCTACAAGGTCAAGATACGCGTCATGATTGTCCAGATCATAGCCACCAATTGTGTAAATTTCACGATCTACAACAACGGTTGAAAAATCATATTTGAAGGTCGGTATATCAGGAAGTCTCCGCCAAGTGTTCGTTTTCGGGTTATATTCCTCAATCCGTCTGGAGAACCGATCAACACGAAGACCTAACCCCTGTTCTAACAAAATGAATCCGCCAATCACATAGATTTTGTCATCAACGACAGCCACATCAATGTAGCCGCGTTTTGTTGGCATATCGGCGCGCTGTTCCCATCTATTCGTCAACGGATCGTAAACCTCAACGAGACCTGTCGACACCTGTTTACCGAGTTGTTTGTTGTGAACGCTGCCACCGATGATGTATATTTTCCCATCCACAACAGCAGTCCCGAAGCTCCTACGGAGCGTCGGCATATCCCGTTTCTTGATCCACGTGTCGGTTCGCGTGTCATACACTTCAACGGTTTTTGTGTAAACAATTTTTTTGCGCAACTCATTGCGAAGTGCCATCCGGGTGTATCCACCAAATACATAGATGTCGGTAGAAAAAACGGCAGCTCGCGCGCCTATCCGAGGGGTCAGCATATCGGCAGCCGTGTGCCATGTGTTTGTCAGCGCGTCGTAGACATCCACTCTTGCAAGCGGAGGCGCGCTACCCCCTAAATTCTCATCCAGATTGATACCGCCGATGAGGTAAATTTGATCGTCAACAACAGGTGTCGCTTTTGCAAATCTCAACGTCGGCAATTTAGATACCTTTTGCCACCCGTCAGCCACATTGGCGAAAATCGCAACACATAGCAGCACTAAAACCGATGGCAAATACCTGTATTTTGCGAACATCTTGTCCTCCTTAGAAGGTAGTAGGCATAAGCCGTGTGCCCTCCACTATTAGTATATAATGTAGTAAGCACAAGCCGTGTGCCCTCCACTATTATAGTAGATTCTGTAATTACTTATACACTCAGCATCAGTGCGGTTAGGAAACCGCACCTACCGCTGGTTGGAAGTGTGCATTTATTTTTGGAATTTACTATAAAAGCATTTAGAAAGAGAATCACTGCTATTCTTTAAAGAGACAATTTTAAGGTGGAAAAGGTGCATAATTTGAAAAAAGCAGGACTTACGCAATTTTGACTGCAGCCCGTTCTGTTTAATGCGAATTTTCGGAAAACACAGTGTTCTCGTGCCACAAACTGGGAAGTTTGTGCTACAAAAGAGCAGCATGCGTAAGTCCTAAAAAGAAGAAAATAGGGCAAAAAAAGCCCCTACCTCAAAGGAGAGACAGGGACTTTTATTGTTTTAGTTAGTCCGTTTAATATCCGCCCATGTCGTCGTTAACTTACCAGCAGCCTCAACATCTAAGACCCCCTGAATTTCCCTGAAGAAACTCGCTTGGTCGTCTGACTTGTCGGGATAGAAATCGGCGACATCGTGGGTCTTGTCGTCAAAGTGGAGGTTCATATAGGCGTGTCCGCCGGATTCACCACACCGGTACAAGACGATATTCGCGCCTTTCACCAAGTCAACTTCAATATTAAAATCGACTTCCTGTGCGGCACCCGTCCATGCGGAGTTGTTGTACCACTTTTCACCGTTAATCCAGATCTGTGCGTGGTCATCGTGTGCGGGGGACATCACGGCTTTCATGTCCTCTGGCGCGTCAATAACACAGATCGCATACATATCCATGTTATCGGCGGGACCGTCGCGGTTCATGTGGTGTGCATCCGCTGGATCGATCTCAAAGACAGTCCAGCCGCGTGCACCCCCGTTAGCACCCTTCCATCCGATATCAACAGTCTGCGTCAACTTCAAACCTTCAATCGTTGAAAGTGAAACCTGTGTCAGTTTGCCGTTGGTGCCTTCATCAATAAGGTCTTTAGGTGCCGAAGCCGCGAACCCATTGTTGTTTTCGTAATTGCCATCGGGACCGTACCATTTCTCGATCCAATTCTTGTTGTCGGCATGGCTTTCGTTCAATGGTGCCTCACCGGGATTCACCATCCAATCTTTCTCAGGTATGGGCCCGTCTTTAAGGTTGACTTTCTGCGCGAATGCGAGGTGTGATATGCTCATAGCCAGCGCGAAAAGAATCACAACGGCGAGCATAAGGTGATAAGATTTCTGCATTGAAGTTTATCTCCTTAGAGTTATCATAAACTTAACAGTAGGTCTCGAAAACCTACATGTCTCACCAAAAAGTTAGGTGAATCTTGAACGTCATTCAGATTCACGAGGGAATTTACACAATTTGTTAGCGATATTCTAAATTTTTAACAAAAATTTGTCAAGAAAATAAATTAATCAATTCAACCTGATGGATAGGCTTCCAACGCAGCCTGCCACTTCGTAAGTTGTGTGACACGATCTGCGGAATCCGTCGGAATTTCGAGCGGCCTGCCGCGGGTATCAATAACCAATCCGACAACACCGCCCATTACCTCTGCTTCAATGGCGGTGCCGCGCCCCGCACCAAGATCAAATTTCCGAGACGGTTGGAGTTTCACCGATGCCGTTTCACCCAATGCCAACGGATAGAGACAGAGTTCACCGTACGGCACGTCCTCGACAACAGGCGGACTGCCCGGTAGATCGAGTTCAATAGAGAGACACGCCTCACCAGCATTGCCAATACCGATAGGAGAGATACACGTCCCTAAATGGATGAGACAATCCCGTTCAAAGACTTGGGTAGCAGCCTCTGGGTTGACTTGTGCAAGCACACCAAGCTGCGGCATCATGAAGATACTGTCAACAGCGAGGTGGGTTATGCCTTCAGGTTCAAAAGCGTCTATTATCATGAGCATCGCTTGCTGCCGACGCGGTGCGTGTGACAAGACACCACCGCTGCCAACAAGCATGTCTAAATCGAGCATATTCACGAGCGTCTGTCCGCTTTCGGCTTGATCGAAGGCTTCAGAAATTGTGCGTTGTTGTTGGACCCCTCGCAATTCGACAGCGAGCTGTTTGTGCTGTTCAAAAGCGAGTCGGAGTGCCTCGCGGGCGATCGCCTGTTCGAGGATCAATTCCTGCAGCGTCTGTGGAATTGTCGTCGGACGAATCATCTTGTTCTTAACTCGGTTTCGGAGATCCCCAACCTCAATGTCAAACGGGACCCAGCGGAGGACGTTTTCTAATCCGGTTTCAGCGAGGACGTTCGAGACACTGTAACTCATACCGAGGTTCGCACTGACGGTTCGGTTAAAGATTGATTCTGCCTCCTTATTCTTGAAAACAGAAAAGACATCGGTCGTCGCACCGCCGATGTCAACCCCGACGACCGCAATATCTTGTTGTGCAGCGACGGTCTGAATAATCTCACCCACGGCTCCAGGGGTCGGCATAATCGGGGCATCCGTCCAATCAATCAGTTTCCGATAACCGGGGGCGTGTGCCATGACGTGTTCGAGGAATTGCTCCTGTATCTTGTGCCGCGTCGGCATGAGGTTTTCACGCTCTAAAACCGGACGTAGGTTATCCACTATCTCCAGTGCCATTACATCTTGCAAGCGTTCTTCAATGGACTCACGTGCATCTATGTTCCCAGCGTAGATGAGAGGGAGTTCATAAGCGATACCCAATCGCGGTCTGGGACGTGCCGCAGCGATAATCTCCGCCAATTCAACGACGTGCGAAGTTGTTCCACCATCAATGCCGCCCGACAAAAGCAGCATATCAGGTCGGAGATGTCGGATGCGTTCAATCTTTTCGTGAGGGAGACGTTTGTCGTTGGAGGCAATAACATCCATGACGATTGCACCCGCACCGAGTGCAGCGCGCTCGGCACTCTCTGCTGTCAGATTGCGGACAACGCCTGCGACCATCATCTGAAGTCCACCACCGGCACTGCTGGTTGATATGTAAATATCAACGCCTTCGTCGCCACGCTGCGGTTTCAGAACGCTTCCGTTATTGAGAAGTTTGCGTCCAGCAAGTTCCTCAACTTCGGTAATGGCGTTAATAACGCCTGCTGTTACATCTTCGACGGGTGCCTCAACCGTCGTTGGTGCCTCACCTCGCACGATGAGTTGGTATTCGGCACCCCGTTTCTCAATAAGAATTGCCTTTGTCGTTGTGCTACCACAGTCGGTAGCGAGAATAGAGCGGATCTCCCCCGCTGCTTTGTTCATGCACTCAGTCTCCAGTTTGAATTTCGCTATTTGCTATTCGCCTACCGCAACTCGCGGTTCGCGGTTCGCGATACGCGGTTCGCTATTTGCTAATACCCTAATTCCCGCAGATATTCGCGGTTGACGCTCATGCGTTCGATATCTGAACGGTCTTCAACCTGTCCGGGACACGCCGTGACCCAGCGGTCATATTTGAGTTCCTCAAGTGTAGACATAATGCCCGGGAAATCCATGACCGTCCCTGCACCGACATCGACCCAACCGACATCGTAAGGTGTGCCATCGTCGCCACCCGTGACGCTGCCGTAGTCCTGGAGGTGGACGTAGACGAGCGCGTCGCTATAGCGGCGTATAGATTCGATTGGATCGTAACCCCAGAGTGCCGAATGCGACACGTCTATACAAAGTTTGCACTTTCGGAGAAGACTCATATATTTCGCCCAGTCGTCAATCGAATCGACGGTGGTGTTGGTGTGGATATGATAGCAGACCTCCAAACCGTATTGCGAAGCGTACTCCGCCCATTCTTCGGAGACATCGGCGAGTGCAGCGAGATCCTCACTATTGACAGGACGGTCTTTCGGTTTGCCTGCCCCCATAAACATGAAACAGTCGGCTTCAACTTCTGCGGCGAAGTCCATACGCCGTTTATTGAGCTCCATCTGCTCCGTGTTTTTATCAATCGGCAGCCCGCGTGCTGTGACAGCAGCAATCGGCAGATCCACATTATCGCATATCTTTCGGATGCGTTGCGGTGTTCCAACCCAATCTAAGGATTGACGCATCTCCCAACCGTCCCAACCTGCGTCCTTGAGTTGTGTCAAGAGTTCCTCAAAATCCGGCGTTTGCCAGCGTAACGTGCTATATCCAAATTTGAAACCCATAGTGTTCCTCCTTGTTTTTGGCTGATGGTCTTTGGTCTTTGGCTGATGGTCTATGGAAACCGACAGCCAACAGCCAATTGCTAATAGCCAACTGCCAACTGCTATTATAACACATTTGAAAAAAAATTACTTGCTATATAACATCGGCATTTGATAGACTATATCCGTGAAATTTAGGGATTCTCCCCAAGCACACATTTTTTTAAGGAGAAAGTTAAGGAGAAAATATGGATAAAGTGAAACTCGGTTTTATCGGAACCGGCGGGATGGCAAGTGCCCACATGCGCAACATCAAAGAAAATTTTGACGATGCTGAATTCTGTGCGATGTGTGATATTTCCGAAGACCGTGCAAAACAACGTGCCGAAGAATTTGGTGGAAATGCTTACACCGACTATCGCGTAATGTACGACAAAGAGGGCCTCGATGCGGTTTACATCTGTACGCCTCCTTTCGCACACGGTGAACAGGAACGGATCGCTTGCGAACAGGGAATTGCGATGTTCATTGAGAAACCGATCCACAGCGAATTAGAACCCGCAATCATTATCAATGAAGATATTCAGCGGAGTGGGGTCATCACAAGTGTCGGTTATCACTGGCGTTATGGTGGCAACGCCCAGAACGCGAAAGCGATGCTCGAAGCAGAGCCGCAAATTCTCGGCGCACTCGGTTATTGGATCGGTGGATTGCCGGGTACACCTTGGTGGCGCGTACGCGCACAATCCGGTGGACAACACGTCGAGCAGACAACACACATCTTCGATCTCGCACGGTTCCTCCTCGGCAGTGACGGTAAAACCGTACACGGTGTTGCCGCAAGTGGTACCCTGACCGATGTTGAGAACTATGATGTAGATGACATCAGTATGGTGAACATCGAATTCAAGAACGGCACTGTCGCGAACATCGTCTCCTGCTGTGCGATGCAAGGTTTCGGACGCGTCCAACTCGAAGTTTTCACACGTGGATTGGTCGTTACCGTCGGTGGTCCGAACCAAGTCAACCGTGGTGGCGAAACAGAGCCACTCTCAAACGAGGATGGACAGGACCGGGATCGCGTCTTTATTGACGCTGTGAAAACTGGAGACAGTTCACAGATTCTATCAACCTATAGCGATGCATTAGAGACGTTGCGTATCATGCTCGCTGCGAGTACCTCCTTCCGCACGGGTAAAGCTGTAGATCTGTAATTTCGCGATTCGCAGTTCGCGATTCGCGACTAAAGAAAGAGAGAATTATGCCAATTAATCAATCCATCTGTTTCGGCGGTTTCAGCCGTGGCAGAGACCCAATAGAAGTTATCAAAAAAGCCGCTGAAATCGGTTATAAATCCGTTGAAATGCTTCCTGCAGAATATTGGTCGGTTGTCAAGGACCATGGGATGCGGGTTGCGATTATTTCTGGACACGCTTCACTCCCCGACGGCTTGAACAAGCGCGAAAATCATGACCGAATTGAGGATGAACTCCTTCAGAATATCGACATCGCCGCAGCGAACGACATTCCCGGACTGATATGTTTCTCTGGAAACCGAGAAGGAAAATCAGAAGAGGAAGGACGTGATAATACAATAGAAGGTTTATCGCGCGTTACCAAAGCCGCTGAAGAAAAAGGGATTAACCTCTGTATCGAGTTACTCAACAGCAAAGTTAACCATCCTGACTATCAATGCGATAAGACGGAGTGGGGTGTTGAGGTTTGCAAGGGTGTCGGCTCTCCGCGGGCACTGCTCCTCTATGACATCTATCACATGCAGATCATGGAAGGCGACCTCATTCGGAACATCACCGACTACAGCGACTACATCGGGCATTACCACACAGCGGGTAACCCTGGACGTCACGATCTCGACGACGAGCAGGAGATTTACTATCCTGCCGTGATGCGCGCCATCGTCCAAACTGGCTACGATCTCTATGTCGGTCATGAGTTCGGGCCGAAAGGCGATGCGCTCGACGCGATGCAACACGCTTACGATGTTTGTAACGTCTAAGCGTAGTTCACACAGATTGTAGGGGTAGGTCTTGTGCCTACCCTTATTTTTTCTTTTGTCTGAATCGCGGATTTTCACGGATTTATCGGATTACGCGGATTTTATGGTAAACCTTAGAATTAATTAGACATTCAGGACCGGTGCGGTTAGAAACCGCACCTACCAGGCCGGGGTAAAATGTTCATTTATTTTTCTGGTTTACCATAAGATTTCCGTTTATAGTAGATTCCAAAAATACTATGTGCAATTTTTGTGTTTCGATTCAACCTAATCTACGAAATGCTTAATTTTCTTTATTAACAACAATGACCGCTGAACAGAGAGCCAGACGCAACATAGATAAGATGCTTGAAGCAGCTGGTTGGCACGTCCAAAATTACGTTGGACATGCTACAAATGCTGCGTTGGGTGTCGCTGTTCGTGAATATCCGTTGAAATTCGAGCAGCGTGCAGATTACCTCCTCTTTATCGGCGGTGTCGCGATCGGGGTTATTGAAGCGAAACCCGAAGGAACAACCCTCAGCGGAGCACTTCAACAAGCGGAACGGTATCGTGCAAGTTTGCCAGATGATTTGCCTAATCGCACCAGATTTTTCTTTTCTTATGCGTCAACGGGGGTTGAAACATATTTTCGGGATATCCGAGATCCTAATTCCCGTTCTCGACCCGTCTTTACATTCCATACGCCTGAAGCACTTTCCGATGCCTTTCATCAACCCAGAACTTTACGCGAGAGACTTAAAACGGATCTACCCCGCTTAGAAAGAGGTTCGTTGAGAAATTGTCAATTTGAGGCGATAAACAACCTTGAAGCCTCTTTGAGAGAGGCACGGCAACGCGCCTTAATCCAGATGGCAACCGGCAGTGGAAAAACGCACGCCGCTGTAAGTAGTGCATACCGACTCATCAAATTTGCGAATGTCAAACGCGTTCTCTTTCTCGTAGACCGGCGAAACCTTGGTAGGCAAACCCTCCGTGAGTTTCAGGCTTACGAAACACCTGATGATCGTAGGAAATTCACAGAACTCTATAACATTCAACACCTCTCCAGTAATGTTATTGATCCGGTAAGTCAGGTTTGTATCACAACACTACAACGTCTCTACTCCATGTTGAAAGGTGAAAGTGAGTATGCAACTGATACTGAGGAAGATTCTGCCTTTGAAAATGATACTGAAGGCGCATTACCGCAGCAAGTTACCTATAACCCAGACATACCAATCGACACCTTTGACCTTATTATCGTCGATGAATGTCACCGATCTATCTACGGCAAATGGCGGCACGTATTAGAATACTTCGACGCGTTTATTACTGGACTAACCGCAACCCCGTACAGGCAAACGCTCGGCTTTTTTGACCATAATCTCATTTATGAATACCGCCATGAACAAGCCGTTGAAGATGGTGTAAATGTTGGTTACTATGTCTATAAGATTGAGACCGCAATTACGCAAAGCGGCAGCCATATTGAGGCGGGCAGTTATGTTGCAAGACGAGATAGGGAAACCCGACGACTCCATTGGGATGAACTGGATGCTGACGTTGAATATACGGAAAACCAGCTGGATCGGGATATCGTCGCCACAGACCAGATTCGGACAGTAATTCAGACTTTCAAGGAAAAACTCTTCACGGACCTTTTTCCCAACAGACGTATTGTTCCTAAAACGCTTATCTTTGCGAAAGACGATTCTCACGCTGAGGATATTGTCCGTATTGTCCGAGATGTATTCGGCAGCGGTGATGATTTCTGTCAGAAGATTACCTATCAGAGTGATAAACCGGAAGATCTCATCAGAAGATTTCGCACACAATTAAACCCACGGATCGCAGTAAGTGTTGACATGATTTCTACCGGCACCGATATTAAACCGCTTGAGTGTTTGGTCTTTATGCGTGCGGTTCGCTCCAGTGGCTATTTTGAGCAGATGAAAGGTCGTGGCGTGCGCGTTATTAATTCTGATGATTTACAATCCGTTACCGGAGATGCCACTGCCAAAACCCACTTTATTATCGTTGATGCGGTCGGGGTTTGTGACTCACTCAAAACCGATTCACAGTCCCTGCCGGGTGAACCGCCTTCTACTGATGATTCAGGCAGCTCATCAACAAGGAATACCGATCAAATCCTTGATGATATAAGCGAAGATCGGATCCTTGATACCGGTTTCGACCTCCAAAGTTCTACACAGGCAACGGAGGTTATTTACGCCTTTAAGCGGTTCATTGATGATAATATAGACAAACTGACAGCGTTACAAATTCTCTGCAGGCTTCCGGAGGCACGAGGCACCCTGACAGAAGCCAACTTGAAAGCGTTAGAAAATGCTTTGCAACGACATTCAAACAACCTCAGTCGCGAGTCCTTGTGGTTTGCCTACAAAAGACGATCACCACAGAATGTTCGAGGAAATACTGAACAGCGTACAGATATTATCTCTCTCGTCCGATTTGCTATGGGTGAAAGTGCTTTTCTGGAGCCTTTCCGTGTAAGCGTGAATCGACGTTTCGGGGAATGGTTAGCAGGTCAAACTTTTACGGCAGATCAACATAAATGGCTTGAGATGATACGGGATCATATTGCGATTTCGCTTGATATTCAGATGGCAGATTTTGAGTATGCCCCTTTTGCCGAACTTGGGAATGTTGTGAAAGTTTATGAACTCTTTGGTGATGACTTAGATGAGATTTTAAAGGATCTTACAGAGAAGTTGGTTTCTTAGCTCCCCTCCTTTGTAGGAGCGAGCGCTGCTCGCGACAGAAAAATGGTTGGCATCCGAGTCAAATTTGTGGTAAACTGCTTAATGCAAATGCGTTAACAAATTTAAAACGTTCCAAAGGGGTATGTTCGGACAACGCCTCGCGAAAATTCAATAACAGAGGACGCGCGTGAGTAAAACAAATTCTATGGGTTTGCCAGAACATTGGCAGATAGTCAGATTTGGAGAGGTTGCTACGTTTACCAAGAAACCGAGAGATTTACGATATTCTGACTATGCTGAAGTCCCGTTCGTGCCGATGAGTTTGATTCCGATTGCGACATTATTTTCAAAGAATTTTATACACAAGCCAACCGACACAATAAGCAGTGGAACTTACTTTGAACCTGGGGATATTCTGCTGGCAAAAATCACACCTTCTTTTGAGAATGGTAAACAGTGCATTATTCAAGAGTTGCCAACGCCGTTTGGTATAGCAACAACTGAAGTAATTCCAATTCGTGAAGTTGAAGGTGTCAGCGACAAATTCTATATCTTCTATTATTTGTTAGTTCCTGATGTCCGCGCTTTGCTTACAGCAAGAATGCAAGGTACAACAGGTAGACTGCGTTTAGGCACTAAAACACTTGCTGAGTTGAAAATTCCGCTTCCGCCGTTGGCAGAACAAGGCCGTATCGTAACCAAATTAGAGGTGCTATTTACCCAATTAGACGCAGCAGTTGATAGCCTTAAAAAAGCACAAAAGCAGTTGCAGCGGTATCGTAAATCAATCCTCAAAGCTGCTTTTGAAGGGGAATTGACAAAGGAATGGCGAGATAGATATTCAAATAAGTCTCAGCCAACGAATAACTCAACTGGATTTCCTGAAAATTGGGAAAAGACAACGGTTGGACAAGTAATAAAAAAAGTGTCTCTAAGTGGCAAGAAAGTAAAAAAAGGTGAATATGAATCTGAAGGAAAATTGCCAGTAATAGACCAAGGATCGTCCTTTATCGGAGGATACACAAACGACGAAGAACTAAAGATTGAATGTGAATTACCAGTTATCGTTTTTGGAGACCATACTAAAGCAATTAAATATGTAGACTTCGACTTTGTAGGTGGTGCTGATGGGATAAAGGTGATAAAATCTCAAGAAATGTACCATCCGAAATTGTTTTATTATTTTATTCGTGCAATTTCACTTCCGGACAGAGGATATTCCCGACATTTTCAATTTTTGGAAAAGGCAAAGATACCCATCCCGCCACTTACTGAACAAGAACAAATCGTCTCTGAAATTGAGCGACACCTTGCAGTTGCTGATGAGGTCGAAACAACCATCGCTACAGGACTTAAGCGCGCTTCGCGTTTGCGGCAGTCTATCCTCAAGCAGGCATTTTCTGGTAGACTTGTGTCACAAGACCCACACGATGAACCCGCAAGTGTTCTGTTAGAAAAAATTAAAGACGAAAAGAAGCAGCAACCAAAAGGGAGAAAAACGATTAGGACGAAATCAAAAGCACAAGACAACGATGACTATCCACTTCTCGCGCGTGCGGGAGCGTTGGAACACCGCGATAACGCTATCGGCGGTGCGTCGTTGGCGGAATTGCGAGGTGACGAAAGTGAATGAAAAAGATCGAGACGAGTTTAACGGAGAGGATACCGATCCGCTTCTCGCCTTAGCAGGCACGTTAGAATGCGATGTTGCAAAAATAAAGGAACGTCTCAAAAATGCTGTCGTTCCAAAGATCCGTGTGGTTAAAGGACCTTATGAAGACCACCCCGATCCGCTTATTGCCTTGCTGGGAACGTTGGAATGTGATGTCACAGACCTGGGTGAACGCCACGACGACTATATTGCGGACGCACTTTTAAGGGAATTGTGGGGAGATGAGGACGAATAAGATGAGGTGAACTGTAATGAAATGGTATTGAATCTAATAGGGGACCATGCTAAAATATAAGATATATCATGAAATGACTCTCAAATTTTGATAGGTGATACACTATGAAAATCTTACAAGATAACTTTGATCCTTTCTTGCTGCCAGCAGACAGGTCACTATTGAGGAAACACATCCAACGCGAACTGGACGAAATTCGCGAGGAGGTCGAGGAAACCTGTAAAGTGGTTAGCGACGTTAGGCCTGTCCCACAACAAGCTTATGACGAAACCTCTACTTTGCTGAAGCGAATATCTCCTGGTATTCCAATGCCCGACCTGATGTGGTTGGAAGATGGCGGGATTGGGTTAGAATGGAGACCCGGTGATGGTATTATTACGATAAGCCTATATGGCGATGAGCATGTTAACTTCGTTGTAGTTTTAGATGATCAGCACGAGATTGCGGGAACTTGCCCGTTATCAGATCCGTTCTTACTACCTAATTTTTTAACAATATTACCTGAGCTTTTCCAACGAAGGACATGATGTGGACGATATTTTACAAAACGAAATTCTCACCCGTTTTATTTTTTCTTCCAGACACTTCGCTCGTAGAAACGAGACAATAAAATTTGGCGCATTTATGCCACCTCGCGCTAGTAAAGATCCACCTTATATATAGCCCAGATATTTCAGTTTACCGTTTATCAGGTCTCTCAGATAGCGAAAAATGGACGATTGGCCGGGAATATGTCCAAACAGAAGGTAGATCCATAAAAGCAAGAGCCGATCTTCCGGCGCGAGAAGTTTACAAGAATAAGCTAAAAGTTATATCAGATATGCAACCTCATGAAAGACATGCCAACATCACACCGTTTCCACCTGATAGATTAGCATGTCAAAGGTTGGCGACTAAACTTGCGCGTGCCAGTAAATTAGTCATGCTCCCCGAAAAGAACTGATTCCCATCTAAACACAATTAAGGGTATCCATGTCAAACGAATCCGCAACAATCGTCCAAAAACTCTGGAATTTCTGTAACGTCCTCCGAGATGATGGGGTCAGCTATGGCGATTACGTCGAGCAACTCACCTATCTGCTGTTCCTCAAACTCGCCGACGAACAGACGAAATCGCCTTTCAACAAACCTTCAACAATCCCCGCCGGTTTGGATTGGGAGAGTCTCCTCCAAGAAAGCGGTGCCGAGTTAGAGGCACAATATGTGAAAACCCTCCGAGAACTCAGCAATGCCTCAGGTTTGCTTGGTGTGATCTTCCGTAAATCACAGAACCGTATTCAGACTCCCGCCAACTTGCAACGCCTTATTCATCTCATCAACGCTGAGAACTGGAGCGGGATGGCTGGCGACATCAAAGGCACAATCTATGAAGGGCTTCTACAGAAAAACGCCGAAGATACAAAGAGCGGCGCAGGTCAGTACTTCACACCGCGCCCCCTTATTAAAGCGATGGTTGCAGTGATGCGTCCGAGTCCGATGCGAACTATCTGTGACCCAGCCTGTGGCACCGGTGGTTTTTTTCTCGCAGCACACGACTATATTTCTGAAAATTACGGCAGTACGATGACCCGCGAACAGAAGGAATTTCTTAGATTTAACACCTTCGCCGGCACAGACATCGTCGATAACGTTGTCCGTCTCTGTGTGATGAACTTATATCTGCACGGTATCGGTGGAACCGAGAGTCCAATTACAACCGATGATAGCCTGAGTCGTGACACTGGTGAACGCTACGATATGGTGCTTACGAATCCACCCTTCGGGAACAGGAGCAGTATTACAATCGCCACCGATGGCAGTCCGCGAAATAACGCTTCTCTTACCTACGAACGCGATGACTTTTGGGCGACGACCTCAAACAAACAGTTTAACTTCCTTCAACACATCAAAACCATTCTGAAAACGGATGGCCGCGCCGCTGTTGTCCTTCCTGATAATGTCCTCTTTGAACGGGGCGCAGGAGAAACAATTCGGCGACAGCTGCTTAAACTGTTTGATGTTCACACCCTATTGCGATTGCCTACAGGTATCTTCTACGCCCAAGGTGTCAAAGCAAATGTTCTCTTTTTTCATAAGCGTCCGGCGCGCGAAGAACCTTGGACACAGAAACTCTGGATTTACGATTTGCGAACGGACAAACGTTTTACCCTCAAAACGAATCCCTTACGCGATAGTGACTTACAAGATTTTATTACCCTCTACAATCCACAGAACCGCTATGAACGTGTAGAGACCGAGCGTTTTCGTGCCTTCACTTACGAGGAACTTGTCCAACGCGAACATGCGAATCTTGACATCTTTTGGCTGAAAGACGATTCATTTGAGGATGCAGCAGACCTCCCTACCCCAGATGTATTAGTGGCAGAAATCACCAAAAATTTAGAATCCGCATTAGCGCAATTTCAGGACATTCGAGCAGCATTAGACAGCAAGGATTAAATGAAAAAACATTTTCTTGAAAACCTCCTCGGTTGCAAATTAGAAGACACGCTCGCGGCGATCTCAGCAGATACCGCCGCAGTTGAAACGCTCCTTTCCTCACTTCCCACAGACACACTCGAAAACCATCTCAACCCGCAGTGGGTTGTACTTGCCGCCGGTAAAGGCACCCGTATCGACCCGACGGGACGCTTGAGCAAAACACTGGACATCACCTTCGGCGAACAGAATATGCTCCAACACTCGCGACAACATCTCCCCGGCACCCGTCCCGATATTGTTGTTATCAACCCAGAGATGGCAGCGCGGATTGAGAAAAGTGAGTCTCCAGAACAGTTATTAGGTCCCAACGCCGTTTACGCTGTCCAAGAAGAGATGAACGGCACAGGTGGCGCATTACAGGCAGCACTCCCTACACTCCGCGAGTCCGACGCTGAATGGATCGGCGTGTCGTTTGGTGATGAACCCTTTTTGGAGAGAGATATTTTTGCACAGACGCTGCTCTCCCACCTCGTCTCCGGTGCGGATGTCACTTTGTGTGGGAAAATCCCTGAAACAGTCGTAGATAAAGGTGGACTTTTCTTTGATGCGGCTGGGAAGTTCATAGGAACCAAAGAGTGGTACGATATGACAGAAGCCGAAAAGCAGGAGATGTGGGACAGATGGCACAACGGAGAAGCATACACCAACACAGGCATTACACTCATTCGGAAAAGCGCGCTCTTAGAACGAATAGATCGGTTACAACCGCACCCAAACCGAAACAACGAACTTCACCAAGTCGATCTGATACGCCACTGCTATGAAGACGGTCTAAAAACAAACGCTTTCATTTATCGCGACGAGGTATTGTCAGGGGTTAACCGTTGGTCGAATGTCTTATCAGGTGAGGCAGCACTATTTGCACAGACCCGCGAACGCCTTGCGCAGAAAGGGGTTCGCGTTGATCCGGCTGCACAGATAACAGTGGGCAGCGATGATATTGAGATCGGAACGGCATGCTACCTCATCAGCAGGGTGCATCTCGGCGAAAAGGTACAGATTGGAGACTATTGTAGACTTGAGAACGTCACACTGCTCGGTGCAACAACGGTCGGGGATTCGGTCGGATTAGAGGGTGTTTCTGCGACCGATACCACATTCAAGGGTAACCCTTTACCCGAAACACTGGCAGCACCTGTCCGTGGCCTCGCTACCGCAAGTACGATTAAAAATTGCACATTCGATGCAGTCAGCATCGGGAACGGCGTTCAACTATCATCGGTTGTAGCACGAGGAACAGTTATCCCCGCGGGTATTGTCTTAGCGGATCGGACGCTTGGTGTGCCACCGGCGCAAACGCCGCCTTCAGTGCCGAAACCCATCTTTGATGAGATTGTGCCATCCGGGTATATCCCAGGGCTTTTCGCGTTTGGTGAGAAGAAAGAACTACCCGACTGGGAGAACCTTCGCCAACATGTCCTGTCGCATAGTTCTACAGAACTGGTCCCGCGAGCCGCACACACACCGGAACTCCAACAGGTTATGCGTGAAGCAGTCCAGACGCTGTTGGATATGCGCCACGCCAACGGTGCCTATCTGATTGAATCCCTTACGTCTGAAGAGATATGGGGGAGTATCTTCGAGATGGTAACACTCCATAGCGGGAACCCAAACCCCTACCACTATGACAAACGTAAAGCAAGGCAGACCGCTTTGGAACTGCTGCCGGAGTTCTGGGGCAACGATTGGTTACAACGTTTGAAGCTGGTTATCACTGGAAATATCGTCGATTACAACAGCGAACGGGTTATGAAGAGATTGAGAGCCAATCCAGACTATTTTTCTGAAGTCTTACGTGCGGCGGTTGAAGCACCTTTCGCGATAGACTGTTATGAAACCTTCCGGGCGAAGGTGATTGATGGGGAACCGCAGGAGATCCTCTGGCTTGCCGACAATGATGGTGAGGTAATCTTTGACATCGCCTTCGTTCAAGACCTTGTCGGATGTGGACACCGTATCACGATTGTTGGAAAAGCAGAAGATGCCAGCAACGATGTAACGCTTGCCGATCTTCACGAGATGGTGAACTATCCACAGTTCACGGAGCTTCAAGCGGCGATTCAGAACGGGACCGTCAGATTGATGTCGTCAGGTGCGAAGACAATCGGGACGAACCTTTATCACGGAACTCCCGAATTCTTCAATGCCCTATTAGCAGCGGATCTGGTTATTTCAAAGGGACAGGGAAATTTCTTTACAACTCCCGGGTGGAAAAAGGATACCTTCTACCTATTACTTTCCAAAGGTGTGACGGCGGAACAGAGTACGGGAGTTGTCGCAGACCGAAATTTAACTGTTGATGGTTTAATCTTGGCTTATCTTCCGAGTGGAACAGAACGGAACGCGCCGCTCCGGGAGCTTGTTGAAATAAACAAAGATTAACTGGTATTTTGGCAGAAGATCTGCAGTAATATCAACCCACTTCTGTTACTCTCGAAATCGTGAATTCTCGTTTGCCTGACGGTGGCAGTGGGATATCATCAACAAACACCACCTCAACACTAACATCCGCCCCGAGTGCTTCCTGAATTCTCAGGACGAGGTACCGGCGAGTCATCTCCCGCCACTGAGCATTAATAACCAGTTTCAAAACACATCGATCAAGCGTTTCCTGAATGAGTTGGAATTGAGTCACGCCTTGAACATTATAGAATTGTTGTGTGAAATAGCCCCCATGTATCAGCGTGCCAGTTCTCGTCCGGAAGGTCGCAGTGGAGCGTCCAAGTAGGTCCGCCAAAACGGGCAACGCATTGCCACACGGACACACTTCTTCAGAGAGAATACCGATGTCTCCAATCCGATAGCGAATAAAAGGCATGGCATAGTTATTGAGTTGCGTAATGAGAATCTCTCCGGGGACAGTGTATGGGTTGGGGCTATCTATTTCAAGGTAGATGTCCCGGCAGTTGATGTGCATCCTGCCTTCCGCACATTCCATAGCAATCAAGCCGACTTCTCGTCCGCCGTAGCGATTATAAACCTTCGTACCGAAAACCTGCTCCGCTAAAGTACGGTAATGCGAATGGAGCATCTCTGCCGAAGAGATAATTCCCGTCAACTCCCACTTGGGCTCCAAGCCGTTTTCTAAGAGAAATCTGGCAAATTGATAAAGCGAGGAGGGATAGGTGAGAATCGTCTGTGGCTGGTACTGCTCCATCTTCTCAAACGCCATTTGCATCGTTCTGTCTGTGAGAT
Source organism: Candidatus Poribacteria bacterium (assembly GCA_028820845.1). Taxonomy (NCBI): domain Bacteria; phylum Candidatus Poribacteria; species Candidatus Poribacteria bacterium. Next base: position 189,268 of record JAPPII010000092.1, on the reverse strand, counting down.
GAAATCCGTCGAGCCAATATTGATTCCGACAGAAATTGTTGAGTCGATGTTTCCAACCTTCATCGCCCTTCAGGTCCGCGGGCGCACCCCAGATAATCAGTTGGGGTTCCCCAGGACTCCAGCCCGCCCAGCGATCGAAATAGTAAACGCTCAAATTCCGTTGATTCCAATAGTCCCTGTCTTGATAGAAAGTAAGTGGTGTCCCTATTGAACCACCGGTGGCATTCTTAATGCGTTGATTCGCATTAAAGGCTTCAGAACAGAGACGCTCCAGATGTTCTCGGATATCCTGTTTCTCAAGGGGCGGGATATGTGATATGTCTGGGGGCTCCGTCGTTAGCAACTCGCGATAATAAGAGGTCGTCTGATACGCGTGTCGGAGGAGTTTTTTTAGGCGTTCTGCCTGAAACGCCACAATCGTTTCGCGCGCCCCATCCAACAACGCGGTAATTTCCGAGAGTTGGGAATTGTAATTCATCCCCTTGCGGTAGGTATTGTAGGCATGCCACGCTGCCTTTGAGAGCAGCATTTTAACAGAACGACGCATTGGCATAATTTCAGCATTCGCTATTCGCGGCTCGCGCTTCGCTATTCGCGGAGTGTATCAACGTTTGGTGAATAGCCATCTGGAAACTGATCGCTCACGGAACGTCCGTCTTGGAAAAGCTGACCCGCATCCGGATTTTCAGGTTCATGAGGTGCCGGGAAGTCTCGCCATCTATTGCCATCCAACGGAACTTCGTACCCGTCCTTGCGGAACCATTCAATCAAGCGTTCTCGATAGGTGTTGAGAACCCTACCATATCCCGGGTTACCGGCAACGCTACGTTCGTCAAGTCCACCCGGGGAACGTCTGAAAAGCCACTCCTTGCGATCCGCTGCAGAGTAGATGTATTTGTATTCAGACGTAAGGAGCATATACAGTCCCGTGCCTTCTTGCCCCAATTGACCGACGATGGCATCTCGTTGGGTGTTGCCAGTGGCAATATCTGCGAGATCTACGCCGCTGCGATCTGTTTGTAGCGGTAATTCGGCTGCGCTGAGACTGGTTGGGAGCACATCAACCAAACTGGTCGGTGTGTCGCACTGTGTGTCCCTTTCAAAACGTTCAGGATAGCGGACGAGTAACGGAATCCGAGCCGCTGCGTCAAGAAAAGAGCGTTTCCCATAACAGTCGTAGTCACCGAGCAGCTCGCCGTGATCGGAAGTATAAATGATTAACGTGTTATCCAACTCACCTGCCGATTCGAGATGGTCAAGGATCCGACCAACCTGATAATCTATGAAAGAGATAGCGGCATAGTAAGCCGCGCGCATCGTTCGGAGGAGATTCATATCGCGTCCTTGGTCGCGGTATTTATAACGGTTCTGATGCCGGTTCCAATAGGTATGCAGATGCGCATAGTCCGTTGGTAGGAAAGGCAGTGGCATCTCGACCGTGCGATAGAGTCGGTTCCACGGTACTGGCGATTCAAAGGGCGGGTGTGGTTTGATAAAACTCGACCAACACAAAAACGGTCGGTTCGTATCACGCTGAGATAAAAACTGGAGTGTTTTATCACCTACCCACTGCGTGTGGTGCAAGCGAGCAGGAAGTTGTGAGGGTTGCGGGATGTAGTAGTATTCGCTGCGTTCACCGTGCGGTGCGACGATATGATCGTAGTCGTTCTCGTGTAGAAACTCTGTAAAATCGTCAGGACCCGGTCCCTCTTCGGAATAGTCGCGCGTTTCAAATCCCCACATTTTGCGGCTTTGTGGGCTGAAGTGCATCTTGCCAATACCGTGGGTCTGATAGCCTGCCTCGTTCAGCAACTCCATCACCGAGACGCGATCCTGTGGCATCGGTGAATTGTTTGTGCATCCGGTCTGATGGGGCCACTGCCCAAGTAGGAAACTGCAGCGAGATGCCACGCACACAGGAGACGGACAATACGCCGACGTAAAACTCGTACCCTCGCGAACAAGGCGATCCAGACCGGGGGTCTGAATAAGCGGATTACCCAGCGCACCGACTGTATCAAAACGCTGCTGATCGGTCATGAGAAAGAGGATGTTGGGTTGTTTTGCCATGAGAGGTTCCAGTCCTTGAAAAAAAGCATTTCTATTGGCGTGTAAATTATGGATAGCATACCAGATTTGCAAACAAGACGCAACTATAAAACGCGGAAATTGGGAAACTGGATGGCACTGCTGAACGCCATTTTCTGTTGACACTTGGTGGTATATATGATAACATTCTTATAGTCGAACCCGGGGGAAATTTCTGTTGAATTACACCCATATCCGTTGAAGCGTTGTCAGTAAGTAAACTTTCTTTCTAATAACCAAATACAGAATATTGACACCTACAAAAAGCAGAGGCTTTCGCATGGCTTATAGCAACTTTACCTTAGAGTCAGTGGTAGCAACGTTTCAATTAGAGAGAATTGAAACTGACAACATCTTTTCAGAAACGGAACCTGTGGCCCCGAGTAGTCATCTTACCGCCGCATTAGCGAGAAATGTGTCGTTAGCCGTTGCGATAGGAACAGAGAAAGCACGTTCGGAAATGATTGTTGCAAATGTCCTTGTTGAACTTCGCGAACACTATGAGCGACGCATCAGCCTTTTTTCGGGAATCGATTTCAATGTTGATGCCGAAAAAGGATTGACTGGGGTCTGTGACTTTTTGGTGAGTTTGTCACCGGTACAACTTTCTTTAGAGGCACCTGTTATTGTTCTGGTTGAAGCAAAAAACGCAGAGCCGAAACTTGGGTTAGGTCAGTGTATTGCTGAGATGGTCGCTGCACAACACTTCAACGCCGAAAAAGGAAATGATATTCCACGCATTTATGGGGCTTCTACTACAGGGACTGAGTGGTACTTCCTCAAATTGGAGGGACAAAAACTCCAAATTGATATGGCAGCCTATCAGATTGTGCAGTGCGAGAAAATTCTGGGCATTCTCTCTAAGATGGTCGCTCAAAAAGCATGAGCTCTTTCTGACAACTGATAACTCTAAAAACAGATGCAAAAATGGTATGAACACAGAAAACTCCTGAATACGCTCATCGTTTTAATGTGCGTCAGTTTTGTCGCCTATTTTTTCTTTCAATGGCGATGGGGGATGCCGTTATTTCTGATTGGCGGCACAGCGATTATGGTGCGAGGCGTTGTAAAAATTACGATGCGAATGCGAAATAGAAAAAGAGGCAAGGAAAATTAAAAAAAATGCGAAGACGAACATTCATAAAACTGAGCGCGATTAGTGCCGCAGGAATGGTGCTACCGCTTCAACTCGAAGGACAAACAGACACGATGTCGTCCTTGAGACCGAGCACACTGATAACACCAAACGCCGACTTCTATATCCTACAGATTGGTGATCCGGCTGTACTTGACGGTGCGACGTGGCGAATGGCTATCACCGGACTGATCGAAAAACCGATGCGCCCCTTGGGACTTCAAGACATCACAGCGATGGAATCTGTTACGGCGATGCGGACGTTGAAATGTATTGGGGACCCAATTGGCACGGAACAGATGAGCAATGCGGTGTGGAAAGGGGTGCGCCTACGCGATCTGCTTGAGAAAGTCGCTCCGAAGCCTGAAGTCAAAGTAGTCGTTTTCCGCTGCGCAGACGGCTATCATACAGCAATCCCACTTGAAGAGGCGATGGAGGCGGAAACGCTCCTTGTCTATGAGATGAACGAGGTTCCACTGCCGACAGAACACGGCTTTCCGGTTCGCCTGCTAAATCCGGGGAACTACGGCACGAAAAACCCGAAATGGATCGTCAACATCCAATTGGCTGCCGAACATGAAAGTTATTGGGAGAAACGGGGTTGGGATCCCATCGCACACGTGAAACTTGCCACAATGATTGGCACACCGAGTGAAGGCGAGGCGATTATAGGCGGAAAAACGTATACAGTCAGCGGCGCAGCGTTCGATGCAGGGAACCACGACGGTATCAAGAAGGTCGAAGTCAGCATCGACTACGGTCAGACGTGGGAAGCGGCGGAAATTTGGGCAAAGGATACACCGCTCGCATGGGTACTCTGGAAATGGGAATGGCACGTACCAGAAAACGCAGCCCCTGTTGAAATCTATGCAAGAGCGACCGCTAACAACGGGGTCGTCCAAGACGAAATCGGGCTTGATATCGAACCGGTTGGCGCGACAGGCTATCATATAGTCGATGCAGAGGTCGTCCTACCATAGACCTCAGGTGCGAAACGATAAAATATGCGCCGAAACTTAAAGTTGAGCCAACTGCTTACCGTCTATTTTCCTGTTCTGTTAATCGACTTCGCTTATAGCAGTGTCTTAACGAACACCTCCTTTTATACGAGTTATTTAGGATTATCTTCCACGTTTCTGGGTATCCTCAATGCAGTTATGACCGGTTTCTTCGTGGTGCTGGCGATTCCGTTCGGTCGCCTATCGGATCGGATAGATCGGAGATATGTACTTTATACTGCGTTCCTGGTGATGGGTGCTGCGAGTATCGGGCTTCCCTACTGTCGGAACGGTACGCACCTCTTACTTATTTTTCCCGGCATCGGGGTGAGTATGGCACTCTTCTGGCCCGCTTATGAGGCGTGGCTTGCTGAACGCGAGGGTGAAGCTGAACTCGTCCATCGGGTCATGCTTTTCAACTTGTTCTGGAGTATCGGTATTACTTTAGGTCCAGTGTTCTCCAGTTATCTGTATGGCGACGCGAATCCGTTTAGACCCTTCTATCTTGCCGGCATCTCGACGCTGTTCACCTTGGTGACAATTTTCGGGAATAACTTCCTGAAACTCGATGTTGCCAGAGCCGAGCAATCGGAGCCTACTGAAGTACTTTATCCACCCCTACCCGTTCGGACAACACATCTCAATATTGCGCGATATGCGAATCTTGCCTCTTGGTTTGTGCTGGGGGTCCTGAGACGGCTCGCACCGAAACTTACGAAAGAGATGGGGATGCTACCCACAACATTTGGCAATCTCATGCTAACGCTTGGCGGACTGCAAACACTGGCGTTCGTTATTCTTGGGACAGGGTACTCAACCCGTTGGCACTACCGTTTCGCGCCAATACTCGTCGTTCAGTTACTGGCAATACTCAGCTTTCTCGGAATATGGGGCACCCAAAACACACTCCTTTGGGCATTTGCGTTTGGGATTATCGGTGTATCCGCTGCTTTTACTTATTTCAGCAGCCTCTATTACGGGTTGGACCGGCATGTGGACAAGGGAAACAAAAGCGGGTGGCACGAAGCCATACTCGGTGTAGGGATATTGTTAGGTCCGTTCTTAGGTGGTATTTCAGCGGATTCGCAACTCGGCGTTCGGAGTCCATACTTACTCTGTGGCGTGGCGATTGGTATTGCTATCCTGATAGAGGTTTTTATGCTAATTAAGGGCTCGCAATCTGCAGAAGATTCGCCTTGATGTAGTCTTCATCGGGCGTGACACCGAGACCGGGACCGTCTGGTACTGTTACGACGTGATCCTGAATTTCGACACCACTTACTGCCATAGTTTCCAAAAAAGCGGGGGCATTGAGTTCTGCTGGTAGCACTAAGTCCAACGTTGAAAAGAGGTGGACACTGGCGATGAACCCAATCCCTGCTTCAGTCAAACCGCTGCCGAGGAGTTCTAAGGCGTTGGCTTCAGCGACATGAACGCTTTTGAGGCATTCCCCTAAACCGCCAGATTTACAGACCTTCAGAACGACAGCATCCGCACATTCCAGGCGTACGATTTTAGCGAGATCGAAGGACGTAAAACAACCTTCATCAATCGCAATCGGAACAGGTGCGTCTTCTCGGACGCGCTTCATACCGAACCAGTCTTGGCTTGCCACGGGTTGCTCCATGCAGTAAATTTCGCGGATATCGGCAACCCGCTTCAGCAGTTCCAAGGCATTGGAGGGTGTGTAGGACTGATTCGCATCTATCCAGAGTTTCGCATGTGGCATCGCTTCATGGACTGCGCGTACCCGTTCCTCATCTTCCGCGGGGTTGCCACCGACTTTCACTTTGAAACAGGAACAAGGAGACAACGCCTTCGCCTTCAAACCCATTATTTCTGGGGTATCAATACTTAAGGCGTAGCAGAGCGGGAGTGCCTCGTGTCGTTTCCCACCGAAAAGGGTATGCACCGGCACACCGAGGATCCGTCCACGCAGATCGTGCAAAGCGATGTCTACCGCGGCTTTAGCGAAAGGGTGTCCATTGCTGACAGCCGGTTTCAATGCGTCATAGATGGCGTGGTGGATTTCGTTGCGATTTAACGGATCCCGTCCGAGGAGTAGGGGTGCGATGTAATTGCAAATGGTGGTTGTGATAGATTCAGTGGTTTCGTAGCTCCACGAGGGGAGTGCGCGTTGCTCACCCCAACCGACGTAACCGTCGTCTGTTGTAATTTTGACAAAGACGTGATCGCCTGCGGCAGTGGTATCTCCAACGAAACCCGTGCCGATGTTGAAGACATCTTTCATCCCGACAGCAGTCGGATAAACATGGACGTGTGCTATTTTAGTCATCTGTTTTTAGTTGTTGGTTATTGGTTTTTAGTTTTCGGTATTGTAGCACAAGACTCAGGAATTAACCAAAACAATTCCGTTGACATGCTCTCGGTTATCCGCTATAGTAACGGAAATACGAATTGCTGTACGCCGTTGTGAAGGGAACACAGAATGCTCTTTATTATTTTTGTAATTCTAACGCCTATTGTCGTTTGGTTAATCCTGCACTTTATGTCCTCTCGACAGAAAGCAGACGGGGACGCGGCTGAACCCGTAGCACAAATAGAAGTCTGTGCGATGTGCCAAGACGAGTTCCCGATGACCGAATTGCTCGAAAAAGAGGTCGGCGGCTACGGCAGGGTCTACTGCTTTTGTGGACCGTGTATTGAAAATCTTTATAACGAATACCAGAACAAAACAGATATAGAAACAGGAGAATAAACTATGTACGATTTAGTTACATTTGGTGAAGCGATGATCCGACTCACGGCACCGGAGTTTATGCGGCTTGAGCAGGTGTCATCGCTGGCAATCACTGCAGGCGGTGCAGAGATGAACGTTGCCGTCAACGCTGCACAACTCGGATTGCGGACGGCGTGGGTATCCCGACTCGTGGACAATTGGTCGGGTCGTTATATCCGCAACAAAGGACGCGAACTCGGTGTGGACATGTCGAACATCGTCTGGGCGGACTTCGACGGGATCGGCTTGGAACGGAACGGATTCTATCATCTCGAATTGGGTGCCGGTCCGCGTGCGAGCAGCGTTACCTACGACCGCGGCTATTCTGCGATTTCCAACGTGCAGGTCGGTGAGATTGATTGGGCATCTATATTTAGCGGTGCGCGTTGGTTCCATCTCAGCGGTATCACACCGGCTTTGTCGGAATCGGCGGCGGCTGTCTCAGCGGAGGCACTCAAGGCGGCGCGTGCAGCGGGTGTCAAAACGAGTTACGATCTGAACTTCCGTTCTAAACTCTGGAGTGCGGAGGAAGCACAAGCAGCGAACCGACCCATGATGGAGCACGTCTCTGTTCTCATCGGTAACGAGGAAGATTTCGAGAAATCGCTCGGCTTCGCGGCGGAAGGCACAACCGAATCCTACAGCAAACTCGAACCCGATAGTTACAAAGAGATGGCGCAACGGGTCAAAGACGCTTTTCCAAGCATTCAGATGATTGGGACGACCTTACGCGACGCAAAAACAGGGTGGCTCAACGACTGGCGGACGCTCTTGTTTGACGGTGAAGAATTTTACCTGTCCCGTATCTATGAGGACTTAGAACTCGTAGACCGCGTGGGTGGTGGTGATAGTTTCTCGTCGGGATTAATTTATAGCCTATTAAACGGCAAATCGCCCCAAGAAGCAGTCGATTTTGCGGGTGGTTATTCTGCCTTGGCGCATACCTTCCCCGGAGACTTCAACTGGGCAACGGCAGAAGAGGCAGAAACAGCGATACAAGCAGGGAGTGTGCGTATCAGTCGCTAAACGGACAAAACTATGGCAAAGATTTTACTCTCCCAGATTTTTGAAAACCCCGAATTCGATACTGCGGAACGCCGTGCGGCGTTAGCAGATTTAGGAAAACTCGGTGAATTGAGTATACACCCGCGGGAACTCACTGAAGAACACGCCGATGATGTTGTTGGTGTAATCGCAAGCTCAGTGCCGTTTCACGAAAGCTTCTATCAAGCCGCGGAATCGCTCCGAATCATTGCGCGTTGGGGTGTCGGCTATGAAACTGTTAACGTGGATTTAGCAACCGAATACGGTGTTATTGCCACGATTGCCCCGGAACACATGGTGACTGTCGCTGAATATGCGATTGCACAGTGGCTTGCAACGCTGAAGCGGGTCTACACACTCAACAGGGCTTCGCACAGTGGCGACTTCGGTCTCATCAAAACGCATGAGGCGATGGGTTCTACGCTCGGTGTGTACGGCTTTGGCCGGATTGGACAAGAGGTTGCCCGGCGTGCGCGTCCGCTTCTCGGTGAGGAAGGGAGGCTCTTAGTTTATGACATCCGTCCGGACATTGCCGAACTCGCAGCGGAATTTGGTGCAGAGGCTGTTGATACGCCGCTCACGCTCTTTGAAGAGAGCGATACTGTATCCTTGCACCTCTCCGGAGCGGATACGGTTGTCGGCTACGAGGAGTTCTGTGCGATGAAACCGCATGCGTCCCTAATCAATCCGTCGCGCGGAAATCTTGTTGACGACGCAGCAGCCAACCGTGCTGTTAGTGAAAATCGGTTATGGTATTATGTGGTGGACGATCCGGTCAACGGACCGCGGGAGATTCATAAGGACCACCCGCGTATCATCTGTACGAACCACAACGCCGGTATGACTGTTGAGTCTGGGATTCGGTTGGATCTGCGGACAATTGGACAGGTTACGGATGCGATTGAAGGACGCGCGCCGGCTTATATGCTGAATCCAGAGGTGCTGGAACATCCGAGAGTCAAGGCGTTTTGTAAGGACACTTCGCAAACACTCACGCTTTAGTTTCTCTGAAGCAGGAAAAGGAATTCTCGGTTCGTGAGGATGCTAAGCAAGCGGGCGAGGCGACCTCGCCCCTACGATGGTGTTTTATTTTTTTGAAGTAGGAAAAGGAATTCTCGGTTCGGTTCTTCAGCTGCGTTTATCCACTCGTGCGTCCACTTCATACCTGCCATGACGTTTCTTTTATAGTCAAGCTCAAGAACGGTGAGGAGGTTGCCGTTACGCTGCATGACTTCGTTGAGTTGATCAGCCGTCGCGCGACCGCCGGAACTGTAGGATAGCAGTATCCAACGCGCTTGCGTCATCTGAATAAGGTAGGCAATGGCTTCAACGGCGATGAAACGACCATCGTCGTTGCGGCGGAATTCCTCAAATACAGAGGCGGCGAGGCGATCTGATGTATCTTCTCGCCGTTTTGCTTTGCCGAAAAGGGTGGGTTTATCAAAGAGGACGACGCTTTTCCAGAGATGGTAGTAGGCGGCATATCTGACACGAGAGGGGGGCATTTTCTCGTTGTTTGAACCATAAGGGGGATCGAAATACGCAAGGTCAACCGATACCTGCGGCGTGAGTTCAAAGATGTCGGTTTGATAAACCGTGTGGTCTCCTTCTGACGTGAAAACTTCAGGCACTTCAAGTCGTAGCGTTCTATAGGCACGCGGTGCCCAGTCCTTGAGATAGGCTGAAAAGTGACCGAGCGTGCTGTCAACACGGTCAAGCGCGAGGATTAGGCTTGTGAGTGCAACGGCTTTTTCAACGGGATCGAGATTGAGGATTTCGATCTCTTGTCGAATCGCGTCCAACTTACGGGTGTTGTGGAGCTGCCACGGTTTTTTGAGTCCGTCTGTTTGAATGGCGCAACCGCCGTTGGCGTGTCCGCCGTAGTGTTCTGTGAACCAACCGTCAACAGGTGTCAAAGCATTGAGATGATCAATGAGGGGTTGATACGCTTCTCTCGGTTTCGTGTTGAGGAGGTAGCACGTACCGAAAACCTTCGACCACGGTGCGATGTCGTTGCAGACGAGGGTATAGCCGAGTTTGGCGAGTGCTTGCGAGACGCGCGTCGTGCCTGCGAACCCATCCAAAACTGTTTTCGCGTTGACTTTTTTGACGAGTTGGAGGATATGCGGGATGAGTTTTAGCTTGGAGCCGATGTATTTGATGCTTTGTGTTGGAGGAATGTGAAAGGACAAAGGCGTTTGTTGCATTGTTTATCGTCTGAATCGCGGGTTGTCGCGGATTTCACAGATTTCGCGAATTTTAGAGTTAAAGAGTCCTTGTAGCACAAACTTTCAGTTTGTGCAATTCCCTACGCAAACTAAAAGTTTGCGCTACATTCTATTCAAAAAGTTCCGCAACAGAACATGCAAACCCTTCCACAACATCCTCACCGGTCAATGTATCTTCACACGTCAGCAACGTAAAATCTGTCTCAGAACGATAGACCATCACCGTTTTCGCGACCGGTTCAAGCACCCAGACGAGACGCGTCCCTGCCTTCAGATAGGCGAATGCTTTTTCGGTAACATCGTACTGTTTGTCTGCTGGTGAGACGACCTCTACTGCCAAGTCAGGCGGTATAGGTGACCCTTTGTCTCTATTTTCCGGCAATCGCTCCGTCGAAACAAACGCAACATCTGGCTTTACTACCCGGTCCCCTAAGTGAAATGTCGTACCTTCGGTATAAGAACGTCCCAACTGATGTTCAAAGACGTGCAAACCCAAATGACGGAGAACGTTACTACTGATTTCGCCATGTTCCATTGAGGTGAGGGGCATGGGAACCAATTCTCCTTTTACATATTCATAACCCTCTAAGTCGTTTTCGAGAAATTCCTCCAGCGTCATTGTATCGGCGGTCGGCATTTCTTGAATAGAGTCAGGGTTCGTTTGGGAATTAAGCATCAATTTTCTTCTCTCCATTGCGTGTTTATGTTAAGAAAAAAATGCTTTGATCGCGCCACCGACACCGACCGCGGCGGCAATACGGAACAGCCAATCCATCAACGTTTTCTGGAAAGTTGACACGGCTTTTTTACCCGCGACAGCTTCCTCAACATTCCGCATCCGCGCCTCCAAAGATTGTATATCGCTCCGGATATCTTGCATATCCATGACAAGGCGTGACTCTAAAGATTTTATATCCTCACGCAGCAGCTTAAACATGTCAAGTGTTGTAATTTGCTCGTCGTTCATGGTGTTCTCCTTTATCAAATTTATGTATGCCGAATGGCATCAATAGGAGTCATCTTCGCTGCTTGACTGGCGGGATAATAACCAAAGAAAATACCGACTGCTGCACCTGCAGCAACAGAGACCAGCACGGCTTCAGGTGTAATCACAGAGGGCCAAGTCATCTCTTGCAGAAACCGACCAACGATCCACGCGAAACCTTTTCCGGCGACAGCACCTAATAAGATGCCTAACAAACTACCGATCAGGCATAAGAGGACGGATTCTGTGAGGAATTGGAGCCGGATGTCAAAGCTTTTCGCACCCACCGCTTTCCGGAGTCCGATCTCTGGAATCCGTTCTGTCACCGAGACGAGCATGATATTAAGGATACCGATACCCGCCACAATCAAAGAGACTGACGCAATAACAACGAGGACTGTCTCTATGATAAAGATCATTCGTTTGGCGTTCGCGATACTTTGTTTAGCAGACCACGTTCGGAAGAAGGTATCATCTCCACCGTGATTGCGCATAATCACCGTCTTCACCTCTTTTAAAGCCTGCTCCACCAAAAGTGGACTCTTGGCGCGCACCATGATGTGTCCAACGTGATCGTGTCCCCAAAACCGTTTCTGTGCGGTTGTAATCGGAATGAAGAGCATATTATCATCGCTCTTGCCGCGTTCCAGTCCATCCCCTCGGCTCTCCATGATGCCGATAACTGTGAAACGGTTGTGTCTCCCATGGTTGTTAATGACAACTTCCTTCCCGATGGGATCCTGTCCTTTAAATTGCTCTTTCCATATCTTAGCACCGATGACGCAAACTTTCGTCCAAGTGTCCATATCGGTATCAGCGAGGAATCTGCCGTATTCTGCACGCCAATCGCGAACGGCTTGATATTCATTTGTTGTCGCACGGAGGTAAGTCTGTTGAAATTTTCCGTCAACACCGAGACCGATGTAGTAGCTGCCTTCGACAGTCGCAACTTCAACGGAAGGACAATCTGCTAAGACATCGCGGAGATCGCTCATCTCTAAGTAATGTGGACTGGTGTTGCGTTGCCAGCGTCCGTTCTTACGGATATGACCGGGGCGATAAACGCCAAACATACTCGGGCCACCGATATTGTCGATCTCGGACATTAGGAGTTTTTCAGCACCCGCACCGAAAGACATCATCGCTATCACGCCTGCGATGCCAATGGTGATTCCTAAGAGCGTGAGAATCGTTCGGAGTTTGCTCCCGCGCAGAATAGCAAACGCTGAGATAAGATTTTCGAGTATGTTCATGTCTTTTCCTTACAAAAAAGTTTTGATTGCACGAATTCATTATGTGTGCTAAACTGCTTAACGGACAAAATAGAGATATGTTCAGTGGATTCGGACTGCACCTATAGCACGCCTCGGTGTTATTGCTATAAAGTATATCACAGAATCTTTAAGAGTTGCAAATTTTTCAGGCGAACAGTAGGAGCAAAAATTGTGCAGATGGACGCTTTTAAGACAGGGAGCGTGCTATTATGGAGGCGGAAACAAGAGGCGGCGATACACCGCTCAGAATTAGATGCACTGTCACGACGCGGAGAAGGCGCGTGGATCCAGCTGCCGTCTGCTTTGTTAAAAACGCGCTACCGTTTGAACGCTATAGAATGGGTGTTCAATAATACAGGAACAGCGGCGGCAATCCAAGGGTCGCTTCGGCAATTTTCCCAGAGGCGTGAATCCGAATCCTGTCGGTACTACCTAATTGCACAACCCCACGCCGACGCGCCGTGCTATCATATCAGCGACTACGTCCAGAAATGTGTGGCAGGCGATCTCGAAATCGCTGAACGGCTTCGCGGGCGAACAGTGATTGTGCTTTATCAGACGGAAGAATCGGCAGCAGACCTTTTAAGCGACACCGGCGTTTCAGCGTTTGTAAGACATGTATTGAGGGAATATTTAGAGACTTACGGAAAGCGAGACATCATCGGTTTCAGTTGTGAATTGCCGAAGTTCCTATCGATGATGAGTGTTTTAGAAGCAGAAACGTCGTCGGTTCCGTGGAGTCCAGCACTGTTGGAAACAATAGAAGAGACAGTCGCCGATTATTTGCCGCTGGTGTTTTATGAGACTTACAACTCAGCAGCGGTTAGGAATACATTTTGGCGCGAACTCACGACCCGATTTGCGACGCGTTTCCTTGGTGGTCTGCGTGATTTCTGTCATCAAGAGAGGTTACAGTTCGCTTTAAGCCTACCAGGGACCGCTAAGACATTGGAGTTTGAATTGGGAACGATGTTAGCGGAAGTGGACTCCCCGATTCTAAACGTCACTGAAATAGATACACCCAAACGGTTCGCGGTCGCAAAATGGGTCTGTAGCAACACACAGCATGCAGGCATCGCACGCAAAGACAGTCATAAAACAGACAGGCAGACACTAACAGGAGACGCGAGTCTCGGTTTCAATCTCTGGATAAACAGAAATAGAAGCACAACAAAAAAATCAGATACCACAACACCGACGTTATCGCAACTGTTAGCAATAGGTTACCCAAAAAGACCGCTCCTGATGGTAGCACCGACGCAAAGCCTCTGGACAAAACCCGATCAGAAAGTCTGGAGTCAGGTAACAAAAGCGTGGGGGTGGCTCTGCCAAACGGTGTGGGAATTGGGATACGACTTCAGGGTTGTTTCGGAACAGGAATTGGCTTCAGCGGAGATTATAAATTCAGCGCGTATAGGAAAACGTGCCAATAGGAACTTCAGTCTCCGTTTAAATAATACCCGCATAGACGTTAAAGAGGACTATGGTATTGTTCTATTGCCGAGCTGCATATCATTGCAAGAAGAGACGGTGAAGTGTCTGAAAGCATTTACCAGAGCAAAAGGGAGATTGATCGTAGACGAACCGACACCGTACCTGCTCAACGGCAAGATAGGACTCGAACCCTATCCGCTGGAACAACTTATCTATGGACGGCGCGCAACCATTCTCCGCGGTCCCCTGAATGAGAAAGCCGTCCGACTCAAAAAATGTCTGCGTAAATGGGTGCAGTGGACCGTGTCAGTGTACGTGAAACCGGACAATACGGAGACGGATACCGTTCAGATTCACCATAGAGACGCGGAAAATTCTGAACTTTTTTATCTCTTCAACAGAGGCGATATAGCAATCGACACATTGATTGAGATACGTCGAGCGACTATGAGTGTTGTGGAGTGGGATATATTTGATGGTAGAAAGAAAAACATTGATTCTTGGGACGCTAACGGAAAGACGTATCTGAATACTACGTTTGATCCGCAGCAGGGGCGACTTTTTGAAGTTTCGTAAAATTTGAAATCGAGATTACTCACTATGAAAGGGGTTAATCATGACAGGTGGAGATCTTTTTGTTGAAGGTTTGAAGGCACAAGGTGTGAGCGTCATTTTCGGTTTACCGGGCAACCATCTCGATACCGTCTATGAATCACTGTATAACAACCAAGATAGCATCCAGCACTATGTGACACGCCATGAAGGTGGCGCATCGTTTATGGCGGACGGTTATGCGCGTGCAACAGGTGAAGTCGGGGTTTGCATGACTGTTCCGGGTCCCGGTTCCAACAATGCTTCTATCGGTATTGGCGAAGCGAACACGGCATCTTCACCCGTCCTCTGGATTACAGGTCAGAATCCATCTTACTTAGCGTCGCGCGATCCAAAGAAGAGTTTCCACGGTTTGGATCAACGCGCTGCCTTTACGCCAATGACGAAACATCTGGAAATTGTGCATCGCGTCGATCAGATTCCAGGCGCGATCAATCGGAGTTTCAGTGCACTCCGTTCAGGTAGACCGGGACCGGTGCTGGTTGAGTTGGCGAAAGATGCGTTGGATGCATCGGCAGATTTTTCAGTTCCGCCGTATAACAACGGTATCCAAACAGCAGCGAGTCCACAAGACGTAGATGCCGCTTTGGAACTACTGAATAAATCGGAGCGTCCACTGATTATCTCTGGTGGGGGTATCAATCATACGCGCGCCACTGCGGAGATGCTTGCGTTCGCACAATTGTTAGATGCCCCAATCGTGATGACGGGGTTTGGGAAAGGTTCAGTGCCGGAAGATTCACCGAATGTTATCGGTATCTTCCGTGACGGTGTTGCGCAAGCGGCGATGGAAGCATCTGACCTCCTAATTGCTGTTGGGACACGGTTCAACTATCGGGACACGGGAAACTGGAGCCTCAAGATTCCACAACCCCTGTTGCATATTGAAGCAGACACGGAAGAGATACACAAGGAATATCCGGCGACCGTCGGTATCGGTGCGAATCCCAAACTCGTTTTGCGTCAGTTGAACGCTGCGCTGCGTGATGAGAATCGGTCTGGTGGTTGGGGTGAAGGTCTACGCGAATTGCGTCGTCGATTCACCGCAATTGAACCCCCTCAGATTCTCAAGGAGATGCGCGATGTGATGCCACACGATGCAATCCTATCGGTCGATGTTAATATCACTGGCTACGGCGCACTGCAGCATTTCCCGTGTTACCATCCCGGCAGCTACATCTTTTCGGGTGTCTCTGTTGCGATGGGAATTGGATTGACGGGTGCTATTGGTGCACAGGTCGCTTATCCAGAACGGAAGGTGGTCGCACTTAGCGGTGACGGCGGTTTCTTGATGTCGTGCCCAGACCTTGCAACAGCCGTGATGTATAATCTACCCGTCGTGACGCTTGTGATGAACGACAATCAATATACCTCTATTGAACGCGGTCAACTGCGACGTTTCGGCAAACGGATTGGTGTTGAATTGGCTAATCCGGACTTCGTACAGTTCGCTGAGTCGTTCGGTGCAGTCGGTCTACGGGTTGAAGATCCGAACGATTTCAAACCCACATTTGAAAAAGCACTCGCTTTTGACAAACCCGTTCTTCTTGAAGTCGTGAAGTAGTTTTCGGTTCGCATTGCTACGCAATGCGAACCGAAAACCAAGAAAAAAGGAGTTTTAATATGCCCAAAAAGATCGGTGTTTTAACTGGGGGTGGCGATACCAGTGCACTCAACGCCACCCTGAAAGGCATCGCCTTGAAAGCCGAAGAACTCGGTTTTGAATTGGTCGGATTCATGGAAGGATGGCGCGGTGTCCTAAAAGGTGGACGCTACTTTACGTTAACCCCAGACCTGATTGATGAGAACCGAGGCGGAACACTGCTAAAAAGCTCGCGCACAAATCTGATTAAAGATAATAAGTTAGACGAAGCGGTAAGTAATCTGAAAAAGTTGGACATCAGTGGTCTTATTCCGATAGGTGGTGACGACACTTTGACGGTCGGAACCGCACTCTCAGACCAATTCACGACCACGTTTGTGACCAAAACGATTGATAACGATGTCGGTATCAATCCGCCAGAGGGTGACGCTGTTGATTATTCCAAAATGGTCAACTATTTCTGTCCCGGTTTCCCGTCGTCGGCACAGAGCGTTATCAACGCCGTCCGAGACCTACGGACGACTACCTATTCCCATGACCGTGTGATTGTTGTTGAAGCGATGGGTAGAGATGCGGGGTGGTTAACACTCTCCGCAGCTTATGGGCAGGCAGACCTTATTGTTGTCCCAGAGATCCCATATCAACCTGAGAGACTGGCGGAAGCGATTCGTGAAAAACACGCAGCACAAGGGAACGTCATTGTTGTCGTGTCGGAGGGGATTCGGAACGATGCCGGGGAATTGATGATTAGTTCTCAAGCGGAACTCGATGCTTTTGGGCATACGAAACCGGGGGGATGTTCAGAAATCATCGTTAAAGCGATGAAGAAACTGCTCCCAGAAATTCCAAGTTCAGCGTTTCGTGCGTTGATTCTCGGCTATCTCCAACGATGTGGTAGCCCGATTCCATTGGATAGGGACACTGCTATGAAAGCAGGCGCGATCGCGGTACAGGCACTCTCAGAGGGGATGTTCAACGGTGTTGCGACTATCACGCGAACAGATACCGGTATTGAGCCGACACTCTTGCCGTTAGAACAGGTGCTCAAGCGCGATGAGACGGGGCATGTGATTCGCAGGGATCTCGATCTTCGGTTCTACGACGCGGAACGGTATCAGATTTCTCCGGCGGGTGTGGGTTATTTCCGTCCGCTTTTTGGGGACCTACCGCGTCCAGACAGGACCTTAGACGACCGATTGATTGAGGTTGGCGAGATTGGGTGATACACAGACCTATTTCCGGTAGGCGAGGTTTCCTAGGGGAAACACCCAAGCAAAAACACCTCGCCTTTAATTCTCGCTATAAACGCTTTTTCCCTCGCCGTAGTAAGAATCGTAGATGTGCTGATAAACCGCCTCGGACTTCTGACCAAATAGTTCTCGTGTGTAAGGTTGCGGTAGTCCCTCATCAAGTATGCCGTTAACGGTTTCCTTGACTTCCGCTCTCGACTGGGTCCGTTTCCGCCAATCCAACTCCAATTTTTCCTGTTTGAGCGTCTCAAGCAATTTCCGTACTGCAGTCTTCACTTCGTCTCGCTCAGGGACAGTTAGATGCGGCTCCCGTCGTGTCAGCAGGTCAAATACCGCCAGTTCCTCTTCAGAGAGGTCTTCCGTACTGGAGCGTTGGTCTTCTTGATTGAGGTCACCCACAAAGTCAAAAAGCCTCTCAAAATAATCCTCAACACCAATAATTCCTGCGTTGTATTCCGCAATCATCTGTTCAAATTTCGCCTGATAATCCATGCGGCTCCTGTTGAGGCGAACCATCACAGTGAGTTTCGTGTTAATCGCGCCTCTGAGTCTCTCTGCCTCAATGCGTTTGTGTTGTGTATTGAATTGTTCGCTTAACTGCTCGAAGTCGATTTGGCTTAAATCTATCTGATTCATATCATAACTATCAGGCGGTATCTCAATACGATAGCCTTCAGGTGCGATTGATTGATCGAGTAGGGTTTCGACTTCTGTCATCACACCGGAGATGTTAGCCGGTGGTGTTAAATTCCTGATTTTCTGTGCGATGACATTGATCAGTTGGCAAATTCTGGTGAACTCGTGTGCATCGGGGTCGGGCAGAATCGCTTTGTATAGTTTAGTGGCGTTCCCTGCTAACTGTAGGTAATTCTTTTTCGTTTCATCGTTAATCAAGATGCGTTCCACCGCATCATTGATTTGGCTGATGTTTTGCAGAGCGTGATCCGTTTGGGCTTCCGCCAAGTCAACACCGAGACCTTCGCAGAATTCGGAGATTTCAGCGATCGCCTTTCTGAGTTTTTCGACCAGTTTCGACTTATCCGCGATTGGCGTTTGGTCTCCTTCAACATCGGCACCTGTGGCATAAATCGCCAACGCTTTTTCAAGGTCTCGGAAAACCCCGATGTAGTCAACAATTAAACCATTATTTTTATCGCCGAAGACGCGGTTGGCTCTGGCGATGGTCTGCATCAAGGTATGATTTCGCTGGGGCTTGTCGAGGTAGATTGTGGAACAGGAAGGAACATCGAAACCTGTAATCCACATCGCACAAACGAAGACGATTCGGAAGGGATCGTCCGCGTCTTTGAACTTGGTATCTAAATCTTCAGCGTTCATACGGCGGCGGTGGGGTTCGATATCAACGCCTCTTTCTCTAAGGTCATCAATCTCGTTTTGTCCCGGAGAAACGACAACTGCCATATCGGTTTCTTCCATGTAGTTAATTCTTTCCTCTAAGAAGATCCGTTCGCTACCCGTCTGTGTGGCTATCTTCGATTTTAGACGCTTAATGTGCCGCTTCCAATGTTTCTGAACCTTGTCGAACATCTTAACGGCAGTGGCTTTGTCAATTGAGATGACCATTGCTTTACCTTGGTAACCCCTGCCCATAAAGTGCTCAACAATATCTTCAGCGATGGTTTCTAAGCGTTCCTCTCGTGTGATGAGATGATACTCTCTGGCGAATTCGTGTTCAAGCCTCGCCTCTTGTGCCTCATCAAGCTCGGCTTCGTCAAGAATCTGTTCGATATCTGCGTTAAAGTCTTCGTTCATCAAGTGTAGGGTCGGCACACGGTTTTCATAATAGAGTGGAACGGTTGCACCGTCAACGATAGATTGATTAAAGTTGTAAACACTCACATAATCACCGAATACGGATTTCGTCTTTTCTTCGCCAGTCATGAGGGGCGTACCGGTAAATGCGACAAATGCGGCGTTGGGAAGCGCAGTACGCATGTTCAAGGCGAGTGTATCGTATTGACTGCGATGTGCCTCATCAGTGATGACAACGATGTCTGACCGCTCCGAAAGAACAGGGTGCCTTTCGCTACCTTGCGTCTGGAACTTGTGAATGAGGGTAAAGATATAGCGATGGTCTTCACTTAAGAGTTGGCGGAGATGGACGACACTCTCTGCATGTACCTCCTGCTGGGTCAAGACACCGACTGTACTGGCGAAGGTTTTATAGATTTGGTCGTCCAATTCCTTACGATCAGTTACAACAACGAATGTCCAGTTTCCCGGCACTTTCCTCAAGACTTTCTGTGCAAAGAGGAGCATTGAGATGCTTTTCCCACTACCTTGCGTATGCCAGAACACACCGAGTTTGCCGTGATTGTCTTCAATTTGCTTCAAAGCACCAACAGTCCTGTTGACACCGAGGTATTGATGGTTTTTGGCGAGAATTTTGATTAATCCACCCTGCACCTCCATAAACAGGATAAAGTTCTCGACAATATCAAGCAGTCGTTCGGGTGTGCAGAGGGCATGTAGGATTGTCTGTAAAGAGACGTTAGGTGGTTCATCTTCACTGTGAATTCGCTTCCACTCGGCAAAGTGTTCCCAACTGGCAGTGAGGCTTCCGACCTTGCTCTGTGTGCCGTTAGAGAGGAGAATAAAGGTGTTGTACCAAAAGAGATGTGGGATGGTCCTTTTGTAGTCTCGGAGGTTATCGTTGTAGGCAGCGTAGAGGTCCACATCAATCCGTTTGAACTCCATAAGGATGAGTGGAATTCCGTTGACGAAACAGACGATATCTGGCCGTCTGGTGTACATCTCTCCAGTAATCGTGAATTGGGATGCAGCAAAGAAATCGTTATTTTTCGGATTTTCCCAGTCAATGACCCGAAGTACTTCAACAGTTTCGCCTTCGCCGTTTGGATCGGTGACGGCAACCTTCACACCGTCTTTGAGGAGGCTGTAAATCTCGCGATTCGCTTCGACAGGATCCAAAAGTGCGCGGGATTGAGTGAGTTCCTCGACTGCCTCGTTAATGGCATCTTGGGTTGCATTGGGGTTAAGTTTTTGTAATGCGGGCTGGAGTCGGGAGGCGAGGATAACTTCGGCTTTGGTGTGTCTACCGAGTGAGCTACCATCCTGTTGGTTAAATTCGCTGTGGCAGTTGCGTGTTTCCCATCCTATTTCGGCAAGAATTGCAAGGGTAGGTTGTTCTATGAGTTCATCTTCGCTGTAAGGGTTCATCCACGCCTCACCTCTGCAAGTGCTTCCTCAAAATGACGTATCACTTCCTCCTCTGGTATATCGGCAAAAGCATTGTGGAAGGGTGCTATGGCCCTATTCCATTCTTCCCGAAACCGTTTGCGCGCACTCTCAACCTCAGCGCGCAAATGTGAAACGATATTCTGCCACTGTGCCGGTACGGTGGATTCTGATTCTTGAAGATCGGAGAAGGAAAAGACTTTGTCGGAAAAATTGCAATCTGTGACAACCTGTCTGAGTTGATTCACAAGCGATTTTGACGCTTGCTGTCGTTGCGAATCGGGGTCAATGACGAAAACAATATAGTTGTCTTGCTTGAGGTAGTGCTGAATTGCCTTCCGGAGACTGCCCCTTAGCGGTACGCCTTTTCTGTGGCACTTGCGAAGTGCACTTCTGCCAGCTGTGCGGATAGCGAGATATTCAAGCTGCCTAAATCTCAAGAATTCGTTTTCCAAAAATTTGACTGCTTCGGCCTTGCAGTCCGATTGTAAATTCCAGACTCTTACGCTTAGCATGCCGCTCTCCCCAATGGTAGTGGATCATAAACCATTACAAGCCGCACTCACGATCCTCATGAATAAGGTCATCAATGAAATTCATGAGTTCATCTTCAGTCATTTTATCAAAATTCAACCCTCGCGAGGTACATAGTTTCCGAAATTGGATGTAAGCATACTCTCTAAGGGATATTTGCTGGGTTTCTACTTCCACGGCATCAGTTGCTAATTCAGTCGTCACATTCATTTTATTTTCCTCACTCTCCAAAGAATTGACATGTGTATTCAATTTACTTACTTGCTTGTGTGAGCACATTTCCAAGATCCCTGAGAGAATTGTTACGTCGTAATGTTTCTTGGTTGATGATTATGTGTTTAGCCATATCAGGGGACATTCTTTCATGATACCGATCGCGGCGGACATTCCTTTGAGGCATATTCGGATTGAGTGCAAGCAGGACCTGCTCAGAAAACTTTTCCAAATACTCTTTGGGACCGTTGCCTCCTACTACCGTTTCAACAACGTGTTCCGTATTGCCCTTCTGATAGTGCCTGAGCAGTCGTATGAAGGATTGGTTTGCCGATACTTTATCACGGCAATTATTTCTATATTGTGCGCGCCGACTAGCAAAATAACAGAAAATACCGAGACAGTCAATCAACAACCACGCTTCAAGTTCATGAACAGCTGGAGCGAAAAATGCCTTACCAGCAAAACTTTGATCTCCAATGATTCGTTTAATTTGATTAATCAGCGAATTTGGCTCTTGTCTTCGCTGGTGCATGGACATTGAACTGTCGCTGTCAATGACAAAAATGATATAGTCATCCTTCTTAAGGTATTGCTGGATTGTCCGTCTTAGTCTGTCGCCCAAAGATTGCCCTTTTTTATTATACATCAGGAATTCCGTGCCGCCAGCTGTGTGAATAGATAGATTCCCGAGTTGCAAATGTGTCACCAACTTACTAACCAAATGCCTGACAACTTTGGCATCATTGGTTGATTCCAATGTCCATATCCTTACTCGCGGCATGCAGATTGATCCTCCATCATGTCTTGAAGAATCTCATTATGAAAGATTGCACTGCCAATCCCAAAGTCCGCGAGCCACCCATTCAGTGATTCATCACTCCCACGCTGATCCTCAAGGTTAATTACTTCTGTGCCTATTCCGGGCTGATTATGTAAGAACAAAACACCGAGAAAATTCGTTAACTTATCAAAACTAAACGCATCAAGGAGCTGCGAACTATGAGTTGTAATAATCACTTGTGTCCGTTCAGCAAGTTGCTCAAGGACACCAGCAATATTCGCCAATGCACCCGGATGCAGATTTCTCTCCGGTTCTTCGATAGCAACGAGTGGCGGTAATTCTGGTTGATTGAGCAAGGTATAATATGCCACGAGTCGTAATGTGCCATCGGATGCCATCTTCAAAGGCACTGGATTCTCGTAACCTTCTAAAAGGTATAATTGGTTATCGCCGTTAATTGTACGACAATCAATACCTATATTCATACTATCTGCCAGAGATTCACTAACGCTGCGAAAACCCTCTGGCATATTTTCGTGCCAATCCGAGAGCACCGCCGGTAATCTAAAACCATAACTATCCAACTTTGGAGATTCAGAAACATCTTTTATATCAGATGAAAATATAGCGAGACTATCTCGGATGACATCTGGTCGAAAGTTATAAAATTTCCATTCTTTAACAAACTCTGTTAGGGCACCCGTGATAGGTTTGTTTCCATAAGCACCCGCGGACTGCAAAGCGAGTTTATTAGATGTATATTTCGTTTCATTTTCGCTATCTTCATCACGAACTACGCCTTGTCCGCTCTGAATTGCTATAACCTTTACATCATTAATCGATAATTGTTCAGAAACAAACGGATTATTAGGGTCTGCCGTGAATTCCAGTTGGTAAGTAGTAAGGGTGGTTTCTACCGCTGCATGTAATTGGAAAGTGATGTGACTTGCTCCTCCGGCCCAAAGGCGATCTTTGACGAATTCAACTGGCGGGAGATTATCAGCAGTCATCATAGTTCGAAGCAGACTCAACGCATGTAAGACATTTGACTTTCCGCTTGCATTCGCTCCAACAAGAACTGTCAGTGGTTTTAGCGAAAGTTCAACATCCTGCAAACTCAAAAAATTTTTTATATAAATTTTTTCCAAGAACGCTTTTTGTTCAGACATAATTATTTACCTCTACTTATTTGTTAAATCTTCAGAGTCTCTCAGTTTTCAAGGTTCAAAAGATCATGCGTAAACTCATCAATGTTTGATGCGCGGGCGGCGACGCGGTGTAACTGATCCAGACGTTGTAGATCGTCAATGGCAGCAAGAAAAGGCTTGAGTTTCTCCGCGACATCAGTCTGAAATCGGACCTCCAGTACTGTGAGTATCGCTTCAACAGCGTGCTGTTTTTTGCCTTGTTCAATACCTTGCTCAATACCTTGTTCTATGCCTTGTTCGATACCTTTCTCAGTGAAGTATTGGATGATAGAAGATTCTTGCACGATTTCCTCCGATATTATATCGCGAATGGTTCGCGAGTCGTGTGCTAACCCACCGAGAAAAGTTTTTTCCCAATCGCCTTTCTGTAAATTATACACCGTCGCGTTGTATCTGTCAATTGCTTTTGGGATCAGTCTCAATATCAAGTTTGGATACGTCAATCTCGCCAGAGATGAGTTTGGGGAGGAGGAGGTCGCGGGTTTGTTGAAGGTTAACGTTTTTAAGGTTTAAGGCAACGATGTTGTTAAAATTTGGTTCAATCATCTGGTTAAATTTTTCCAACACACTCTGTGGAGGCGAAATGACAGGAATTCTGTTTAAGTTCTGCTGGTTAATCTTTGGCTGTGCGGTGCCTGTAACATGGCCCGAAATAACTACATTAGACATAAACAAGTAAAGGAAGTTTGTTGAGATTGGTGCTTTCCCTTGAACAACGTGCGTATGATTGTTTACCCAGAATTTACCGGTTACTAATTGTAGCACAGGTTTTCCGTGTTCAGTAACAACGCTACCATCTTCTCCAATCAATAAATACCTTCCATCAAATAGATAATCATTAATATGGTCCAAAACTTTAGCAGCACCATAATATGGATATTCCCCTTGCATTGTTGACCTTACTTTTCCTGATAACGGTTTACGCTGGCGATCAAAGTTAAGAGAGACTTCGCCGAAATTCTTAACCTTCCACCCTTCCGGTATCGGACCCAACGGCGATTCCACCATCGGCACATCCGCATGTCCGGGAAATAGGAAGTGGACGAACCATTCTCGGTAAAGGGTCTGTGCCATGTCTTCAAGGATTTTGATACGGCGGGTGTTGTTTTCGATGAGGTCGTCGTAGGCGGAGAGGATAGCGGCGATTTTGCGTTGGGTTGAGAGAGGCAGCAGCGGAATTAGAATATTTTCAACCGAGGATAAAATAGCGCGCTGTCGTCCTGAAGCACCCGTCATACTCTTTACTGCAGGATCCCGAATTGTAGGGCTCAGAGCCAGATAGAAAATATACGTTGGATCTGACACATTGGGCTTGCCACGAAAGACGAAGAACTCTGTAGATCCAAAACAGGGTTGATTACCGGTATTTTTGAGTCTGACGATTTTTCCATTTTCTAAACACGGTGTAATGCGGGCAAAAAGCGTGTCTCCAGCTTGGAATCGTGAGCCGCCACCTTTGTAAGTACGTTGTTTTTCAGGGAAAACAAAAGCGTTGCCAGGGCTAACATCAGCCATTTCAACATAAGGATATTCTCTGCCTTTTTCCAATTGGATGCGTGGATTAATCTCAACGAAATCACCAAAACGAATTGTATCTCTCATGATGTCTTTTTGTTTCTGGATGTTTAGCGTGACTTGAAATTTCACTTCGTGGGTTTCATCCCAATAATCAGCAAGGCTATGTGTGTCCCAAAATTTTCCGATCTCCTCTGGAGTAGCCTCGGGAGGTGGCATTGGATCTCGCTTTTTATTTTTTATTTTCATAGTTCGTGCGATCTTCTCTTATCCCTTTTTGATTTGTGGAGGCGTTTGATGGGGGCAATCCGCGTTTTCAGTGTTTCTGCTGAATCCACTTCAACAATTTTCAAAATACCTTTTGCTGCCAAAGCCTCTTCAAACTCAAAACGATGGATGCCAGCCAACTCAGCAGCTCTCCCGAGCGTTACCTGATCTTCTTGATAGAGCAAAATCGCGGCATCAAGTTGTGATTCCTTTTCAAGGGATTCACGGAGTCGCTCGCGCTCAATTTTCGGTAGTTTTTGTATTAGTGGCAATAGTTTTTCGAGAGTTATCGGTTCAGAAATTTGAATCATTTCAACCTGCTCCTCTAAGTGTTTATTCCCGATTTACTTCATAAAAAAATAAAGCCAGATCGCAGACACATTGCACAGCCTAACAGGCTATGCTACATAGTGGCAACTTAGGTTATTATACCGTATCCTCCAGAATCTTTACAACATTTTCAGCGATGCGTTCTTCGAGTTGATGTGCTTCCGCGTTCAGAACTGCTAATTCCTCATTGAGTTCTGTAAACCGCTCGGTGAAGTCAAAATCGTCTGCGCGCTGTTCGGCAACACCGACATAACGTCCAGGGTTGAGACTCCACCCTTGTGCTTCAATTTCGGCAACCGTGGAGACCTTACAAAGTCCGGGAACATCAATGTATGCTGCATCAGGGAATTTCGTCGTGAGGAAATCTGCACTGTCGTGTCGGTTTTCAGGGGATTCACTCCGATAAAGTCTGACAATATTAGACAGGAATTCGAGTTGCTTGGGTGTGAACTGCCGATGGGCGCGACTCACCTGTTGATAGAGGTGTCGCGCATCAATAAATAGCACTTTATCGTGTCTATCGGTATGGCGTTTAGATTTGTCGAAAAACCAGAGGGTACAGGGCAAGGTGACCGTATAAAAGAAGTTTGAGGCGATGCTAACAATGATATCGACTGCACCGGATTCGATAATTTGACGGCGGATGTCGAGTTCAGAGGCGCGGGCATCGGCGGCGGAGTTTGCCATGACAAAGCCTGCCCGTCCAGACTCGGAAAGCGAGCTATAGAATAACTGAATCCAGACGTAATTGGCGTTATCGACACGAGGCATGCCGAAAGGGAACCGAGGATCGTCTTTGATGCGTTCCCTATCCACGCGATCGACATTGAAAGGCGGATTTGCCATGACGAAATCGAACCTATCCAAACAGTTATGTGGATCTTCGTAGTAACTATTTGCCTGTTTGACATCACCTTCAAGCGCATGGACAGCGAGGTTCATCTTACACAATCGAATCGTTTCGGCGACGCGCTCTACCCCGTGAATACTGATTTGTCCTTGCTTTCCGTTTTGCTGATGGTTGCGGATGAACGCTGCACTCTGGACGAACATGCCACCGGAACCGCATGCGGGATCGAGAATACGACCGTGAAAGGGTTGGATAACCTCAACGATAAGTTTCACGAGGGAGGTAGGCGTGAAGAATTCACCCCCGCGCTGTCCTTCGCTCATGGCGAAATTGCCGAGAAAGTACTCGTAGACTTTTCCGAAGGCATCTCCCTCAATATCCATGGGAATCTGTTCCATGATGCGTAGGAGTTCAAGGAGTGTACTTTTTTCAAGGCGATTGTAAGTCTTAGGCAGGACTCCGTTGACCTGCGGATTTTCTGCTTCAATTGCCTTCATCGCGTCAGTGATCGCTTGTCCGATGTTTTCACTCTCCGGCAGATTGAGGAGGTATTGAAATCGTGCGGTATCGGGTAGGTAAAATGCGCCGCGCGCTTGATACTGCGTTCGCGGATCCGTTCTACTTCGCTTACCCGCAGCGGTTTCGCTGCCAATCGCTTGTGCGACTTGTGTGAATTTATGATCGGCGTATCTCAAAAAGATTAGCCCAAGTACGGGTGTAGAGTATTCTGAGGCGCGGAGGCGTGAATTGGCTCTGAGTTCATCGGCGGCACTCCAGAGCCGATTTTCGATCTCGGCGAGGTTAGCGTCCATGATATTTCCTTATTAATAAAATTTTTGCTTTCATTAGGCGTTTCCTATTTGAAAGGGGAATTGCTCGGCAACGACGAATCGGTCATTCGTCTCTGGCGAGCGGTAGATAAGGCTAAGAGATACTATTTCACACCGTATCGGTTGCCATTCTGTCTGGAGTCGGTGTTGTTCACTCTCAAGGGATCGGTGTTGGAATTGCCCAACGGAGAGGTGTGGGTGGAATCCGCCTGCGAACCGTGCCGTGTCATCGTAGTTAGGCAGATGCTGTAGGAGTGTGTCGTGTAACCGCACGATTTCATCTGCCGGTTCAGGAACGAGGAACATCGTACACGATCTGCGATGTTTGAAAGCGTCAAAACGTTTCAGTTGAAGAGAAAAGGGTATTATCTGCTGTGCGG
This sequence comes from Candidatus Poribacteria bacterium, assembly GCA_028820845.1. NCBI lineage: Bacteria > Candidatus Poribacteria > Candidatus Poribacteria bacterium. Next base: position 161,747 of record JAPPII010000092.1, on the reverse strand, counting down.
CTTTTGCGAGTGCAGCGGTAACATCTCTGAAATCGCGGCGTTCAGCGAACGGATAGAGCAGCGTTATGTGTGGCATCCATCGCACGAAGTTTCGGTCGTGGACTCTGCGGATGGCTTGGATCGGTGGTTGTGCGGATTCTGGCGGGATTAGGACAACGGCGGTTGTGTGGGTTTTGCTTGGCATATTTTAGTTGTCGGTTATCGGTTAACGGTTGATTGTCAGAAAGGCTCGGTGCGGTTGGAAACCGCACCTACCAGTCACGAAAGTGAACACACGCTTCCATTGGATATAGATCAATCTCTGCTAACAGACATTCCCCAACGCCCGCCGTCAACGTGTATTGTCTGCCCTGTGATATAGGAAGCGTCGTCACTGAGGAGAAAGGTGATGGCTGATGCTATCTCTTCGGGGCCACAGCGGCGTTTCATGATGCAGGACCTGATAGGTGTCTCCTCTAACTCCTTTTTCCGAGCCGCGGGGTCGGATGCTCTCCCGAAGTGCATCTCTGTGACAACCCAACCGGGTGCAACGGCGTTAACTCGAATCCCGTATTCGACGAATTCGTACGCCATCGTTTTCGTGGCAGAGACCCATGCGGACTTAATGGCATCGTAGACCCATCCGCCGGGTCTGCCGAGGTAGCCGCCCTCTGATGAGAGGTTGACAATCGCGCCACCTTCCTGTTTTAAGAGGGGTAATAGGTGCTGCGTGATCATTACCCACCCTCGAAGACCGATAGACGTTTCGGGGCCCCACGTTTGTTGCCACGTGCCATCTTCAATTGCGCCACCACCCGCGATAGCGGCATTATTGACGAGGCTATGGAGTGCGGAAAATTTTTCTGAGACGACTTGTGCTGCTGCGATGACACTTTCATCATCAGCGAGATCCACTTCTACAAAGAGTGCCTTCCCGCCTGCTTCTTGGATTTCCGAGACAACCTTGTTTGCCATATCTGCGTTGATGTCAGCGATGATAACGTGTGCCCCTTCGGCTGCCAGACGATTTGCCGTTGCTCTGCCGATGCCAGAAGCACCGCCTGTTATTAAAGCGACTTTATCTGTAAAACGGATTGTTCCCCATGGGTTTGCTTGCATCTGTTGTTACTCCTGGTCAATTTTTTAAAGTACTGTTTCAAAGTCACAAACTAACGGTTTATCCTACACACCAGCGGCGAATCCACCATCCACGAGGAGGGAGGCACCCGTGACCCACTCGGCATCGTCGGAGGCGAGGAACACAGCGGCGCGTCCGATGTCTCTCGGCAGCCCGAAACGTGGCAAAGCGGTTTTCTCCAATGCCTCTTCAATTTGTTCGGGGGTGAGGTAGTCCTGAATGGCTGTTTCAATATATCCCGGACAGATGGCGTTGACAGTTATACCGAATTGACCGATTTCTAATGCTGTATCTCGAACCATGTTGACGACAGCCGCTTTCGCCGGTGCATACGCAGGTCCCGCACCGCCGCCGTAGGCATGGACAGAGGCGATCTGGATAATCCTTCCAAATTTTGACCGCTTTAGATGAGGGAGTGCGAGTTTCGTTGCGACGAAGATGCCGCGGAGGTTTACACTGACGACTTTGTCCCAGTCGGCGATGGAGATCTCTTGCGCGCCACCGGGAATGTGGATACCGGCGTTGTTGACGAGGACATCGAGCCCTCCGAAGTGTTCGACAGTCTGCTGGATTAAGTCCGCAATTTGCGATGCGTCAGAGACATCGGTCTGGACGAATATTCCTTGCGCACCGAGTTTCTCAATTTCTTCAACGGTTGGTGTTGTGGTATCGGTTTCGTGGTACTTGCCCCGAAGCGGTGTCTCTTGCTTATCGGCGATGACGATCCGCGCACCTTCACGGGCATATTCGAGGGCGATGCCGCGTCCGATGCCTGAACTTCCGCCGGTTATGATAGCGATCCGATCCTTAAGTACCATGAAGCTTTTCCTTAAGTTGCAACGACTCGTAGGTACCCGATTTTCTCGTCGGAAGGTGTGATGCGAATCTCCACGTTTCGATTCAACTGACTGAGGATTGTAAATAGTTTATCAACGTTAAAATCAAAATCCCCATTTTGTATTCGGGATACGTCGGATGGATCAAGTCCAAAGTGTGTTGATGCCTTTGCAGGAGTCAACTCAAGTTCCTCAAAAAGTTGATAGATTTTAATCACAAGATCCACCCGTAACTGCTCACGTTCAGCTTCTTCTTTCGAGAAACCGATGTCTAAGAATACGTTTCCAGAACTCTCCTCAATTTTGATTTCTTCACTCATTTTTTTCCTCCATCTCTTGCGCTACCTTCAGACGTTGTTTAATTAAGTCAATTTCCTTTTTCGGGGTCCTAACACCACGAGTAGATTTCTTTTGAAATGCATGAAGCACATAGATGCTCTTGCCAATTCTAATAGCATAAACGGCACGGTAGGTGTTCGTATCATAACGAGCCGTAATTTCTAATACACCAGAACCCACTCCTCGTAAAGGTTTGGCATTAATGTGCTTAAGTCTGGATTGAGCAGCATTTAACGCTTGTCCTACTATTCTTCTTACAGGCTTGGGGAAACGCTGCACCTGTTCACGGGAATCTCCAATCCATTTCACATCTCTCATGATTTCATTCAAAACCTCACTCCGCTGATATTATACTGTATCCTCCAAAATCCTTGCAACACTTTCTGAGATGCATTCGGGCGATTCGATTTAGGTTTTTTGTCGGTTACACAGGCACAGACTAACAGTCTATGCTACAAAAAGAAAAATTAGAAATATGACCTACCGAGCGAGCTCCCGGTACCGAAGGCGTTGTAAGGCATGCCTGCAGGTACGGTGCGGACACCCCAAGTTTCAGTTGTAGCGTCATAGCCGACCCCCATTGAAATCGCAGGTTCCTGAATTAGACTAACTTGGAATGTGAAATCTTGGCGGACGTTGTTGTAGACCGAGTCTTGTCGCTTGATACCAATCCGGTTCCATGAGATGCGGAGATTCCAGTCGTGAAGATTCCGAGTCATCGTAATGCGCTGAGAATAAAACTGCCGCTCAATCGGATAGTAGATGAGACTGATATCAAATTCAAGGTTTCGACTGAGGCGGTAGCGTCCGGTAGCAGTGATTGCCCGGGACGCTTGCCTTGAAGTGTGGCGTTTACTAAAGGAGTTCCCAAGGCTCACGTTCCACGTCTGTCGCGTATAGCGGATATTAGAACGGAAACCGACCATTTTGAAAATTTGTCCGTCAACCGGATGCGGATTCGGATCGTGGGTGAACCGAACGGTAACATTTAGGTTTCGACTCGGGAGAGGTACAAATGTAAGATCACTCTCAACAGGTGTGTATTTACGCTTATATAACGGGTCAAATTCAGTGAAATCAGCGGTAAGCCGTGTATCATAATAGAAAACACGATGCGCCGATTGGCTCCGTCGGGTTTTAATCTCAAAACTTGTGCTGAAGTTATAGGAAAGCATCTTCCGCTCAAAGAAATAGGTACTCGGTCCGAACGGATAGAGACTTTCGTCCTCATCAACAGGCGGCTGATAATCAAATCGGAGCGAGGATTGTATCTCGTGCCGCAATTTCCGCAATCCGGGGATGTAACTGACATCAAAGATACGGAAGAGTGTATTCGTCGCGGTTGCATTGATACTGTAAACACCGCGTATAATGTTCCTATTTTGGCTTTGATCCCGGTCGTGCCAAATCGCGTTTGTGTTAAGATAGAGACTCAGCTGGAGTTCACGGAGCGGTGTAATCAGAAGCGTTGATTGCTTTCGGACATCGAATCCGAGATCCATTGTCTGTAGGTACACATCCCGCTCCTCACCGCCCTTACCACGATAAACCTCTCTAAAGAAATTTCCAAGTTCAACATCCAGGTCAAGACTCGTACTGTCCAGTGTGGGAACTGTAAACATTGAGAGAAACGGTGTTTCCGTTTTGAATTTCTCAGCAATGGATACCATACCATCGTTGAGGGTTTCAAAGAGTGGGAATGCATTCACACGCATTCGTGAGAAGTTCAAAGTGAGTTGTGGGAGTTTTTGCAATGAGTTTGTACCCTCACCCGTGAAATCGTGAATGTGGCGGACTTCAACCCTACCTGTGAAGTCCCCAATAGTTTCTCGTGAAAACCTGAGATTCCCGTTCTCATCAAGATCGTCTCGACTGGAGGCAGAGAAGGCGGTACCGTAGGTGAGTATGCCGAAAGAGTTGAGCGTCGATTCACCCGGAAGTTGCAAATCCTCTTTATAATTAAGGGCGCGTAACTCTGTCCTACCGTTAAAGCTGATGGGGCGTCTGCCGGCTTCTCGGCTGTCCCACGGGGTAAAGAACGATTGGGTATGTGCCCATCGCATAATCCAGCTTCTACCAATCCGAGTAGCGTTCTGTCGTTCATAAGAGTAGCGATCCGCGCCGTAGAAGTAGATATCCCCTCGATACGCCCGCTTTCTATCGACTTTGATAAGACGGAAGGATCTCCGTGTTCTAATCGGGCGACGGCTATGTTCGCCAGCGTACAAGCTCTGCGCTTCCGAGGCGACAGCACTTGGGTCTTCCCACCTTCCGCGAAAGTCGTGTTGCCTGTAGACTCCCTCTTCCGTGTCTTCTTCTTCCGTTTCTTCGTCTGAGTCGACTACATCTTCGTCTTCTGTCTCACCGTCTTGATCGCCTTCCGGTTCAATCGCTTCAGCGTCTTGGCTTTCTTCTTGGTCGCCTTCCGGTTCAATTGCCTCCGTCTCTTGACTTTCCTCTTGAGACTCCATTTCTTGGAGGTCTTCCGGTTCAGTCGTTTCAGCATCTTGGATTTCTTCTTCTGCATCGCTGGTTTCAATTTCTTCTGTCGGTTCTGGAACTGTAGGTGGCACATCCGTCCCTTCTACATCCATTTCATCGGTCTTTTGTGTCTCTGGGGCATCTCCATTTTCTTCGCTGCCCTCTGGTACTGGATTCATTATGCCTTCGTAAAAAGTCTCCCATTCCGCCTCGAATTCTTCAGCGAGTGCCTCAAAAGTAGGTGTTTCCTCTTTTTCAATTAATTGGAAGATGTAAAATCCTTCTGGCGTAGAAACAGGACGACGCTCTGTAACATCACCCGGGTTTTCCATACGCCTAACAGAATATTGCCAAGCGGTATCCATCTCATTTAGCAGCATCCCTTTGCCTTCATTAATTTCGGAAAGCGTCGCTTGGATATAGTCAGAGAGAACATCGGCGCGTTGTAGGAGTTGTTCAAAGGATTCACCCTCATGTGCCTGTTGTAGGAGATCGTCAGCTAATTCCCGGAGCATCGCTTCGGTATCATCGCTTGCAGTAATATTGATGTCGATGCGGCGAAGTCTGACTTCACGCTCGCCATAAACGTCAATCACGCGATCGGCTTTGAGAATATGAAAAGCGGACTCCGTCTGTATAATCGAACTCACTTCGCCTTCTTGTAGTGCAAAGGCGGCTGCCTCCAAAGCGGGATCGAGTTTTGGATTTCCATCTTCATCCGTTTCGCCGGGAACGAGGAACCCTATATCGCCGCCCTCATAACGGGTGTCAGAGTGGTCAGAGTTGCTTTGTGCGAGTTGGGCAAAGTCCGTGCCTTCTTCTAAAGCCTGCGTTCGGACTTCCTCGGCACTCTCTTTCGCGCGGGCGATATCCTCATCCGTAATCTTATATTCAAGGAATAGTTGCCTCAGCCAATAACGATCATATTCACCGTCAAGTCGTTCTTGTAACTCGTTCGCCTTCTCTTCCAATTTGGTGCGTTGGTTCGGCGTTGCATCCTCCGGAATAGCGATATGTATCTCTTTATACTTTGTATCACGAAAACGATACTTTCCCTCAAACCCGTAACCTTGTCCTCGCCGCGCGCTTCTGTCATAAAGGAGTGCGGCATCGTAGCGTCTTTTACGAACAAGGGGTTGGATAATGCTGAGGTAGGGTCCTTGGTAGCTGTCGGTTCCGACTTTGACGATAATCTTGGCAATTTTCCCTTTGCGTAAGTCGCGACGGATGGCTGGAAAGTAGAACAAGGGAAATCCGCCGATGCGCAGGACGATGTTCTTGGCAATCAGTTCCTGATTCATTCGGACAATCACTTCAGAGACACTGAAATAGTAGTGTGGATGTTCCAGAGAACAGGTCGTCAGGGTCGCGCCACGGACATAAGATTTATCTTCCTCTATTTTAAAGATTTCGCTACCGCCAAAATACCAAGGATCGCTATAAGTAAATCCATTTCTGGCGATTCCCTTTTTGGTTTCAAGGTTAAAGACGAGTTCATCGGAATAGGTTTCTTCGTCGCCGACCTTAAGGTGAACGTTTCCAGAAGCACGCATCAGATTTTCATCAAAGTCAGCCCAGACATGATCAGCACGCAGGATGACATCTTCAAATTTGACGAGGGCGTTGCCGTGAATTTGAACAAAATTCTCCACCATCGACACACTGTCACCATCACCAATCACCATGCCTTCCTCAGGAACGTCGGTTTCTGGATTCAAACGTTCAGAGGCAGTTTCGCCTTCCGCTTCCGTCTCATCCGTTGCATCGGGAGGCTGTTCCGCATCAGTCGGCGTTTCGTCTGTGGCATCAGGGGGTTGTTCCGCATCAGTCGGTGCTTCATCTGCGGTATCAGGGGGCTGTTCTCCATCAGTAGGCGTTTCGTCTGGAGTGTCAGGTGTCTGTTCCCCATCAGTCGGTATTTGTTCCTGTGGCGGGGCATCTTGGGCGATAAGCATCTGTGGAGGACAGAAGAGATAGGCAATAACCAAAACACCTATGCCTATAACCGCAATTGAAGCGGCTTCTGCAAAAATAGAACGACGGCGCGATACAGCGTTTCCTGTACCTACGCGTTTCTTGTTGGAGCATCGGTGTTGGTGATAGGTAGGCAGATCGGGGTGGCTTTTTCTCACGTATCTCTTACTCTTTCAATTTGATCTGGATGTAAGCGTTCGAGATGAGGTTGTCGGTGTATACGTCCCACTCTTCTTGAAAACGCTGTTGACGGAGTATCGCAGTAATCTGTTGTTTCTCGGCTTCAGTGAGGTCCGGGGTATTTCGCGCATCGACTTTGAAGATGTGAACGCCAGACTCAGTTTCATGTGGATTGCTGTAAGTCCCTGCTGCGAGCGGTTCAATGATTGTACGGGTTTTAGGGTTGAGTTCAGTTAGGGATCTAACTCCGAGGTCGCCACCGTTTGCTCGCGTCTCAGTGTCGTCGGAATAAGTTGTGGCGAGTGTGCTAAAATCTTCTCCATCTTCCAATTTTTTGAAAATCTCGACACTTCGCTCGCGTGCCACTTGCATCGCTTCGGCACTAATTTCGAGAGGCACAATGAGATAGCGAAACGCAATCATTTTATCGTCTTTTGTTTCGACTTTAAAAAGGTAAAGTCCTTCATTCCCTTCAATCGATTCACTCAGCTCACCGGCTGCTAAATTCGTCAAGACGTTCTGAAATACCTCTGGAAATCTGTTGAGTTCTTCAGTTGTGGCTTCGATAAGGATACCCGCTTGTGAAGTCGTATTCTGCTTTGAGGTATAGCGTTTTGCAATCTCTTCAAAATTAGAACCCGCTGCCAAGATTTCTTCGCGCGCTTTTCCAGCCTTCTCATAAGCGGCATTGCGGTCAATTTCGGTTGGTTCATAAGCGATAAAGATATGCCGTAAATGGACTTTATCCGCCTTAACCGGCAATTGATCCTGATTTTCCTCAAAGAACTTTCGGATCTCGCTGTCTCGTACCTGCAACCGCGGGACAATTCTGCCCATAACAAGTTTTTCGGCTTTAAGGTTCCGTTCTGCCTGTTCACGAAAAGCGACGACTGTCATGCCTTCTCTATTTAACTGTTTTTTAAATTCCTCGTCGGTTTCAATCTGGTATCTATTTTTAAATTCTCGGACGTACTGCTCCACTTCAGCATCGCTGACAGTGAGTTGCAATGTTAACGCCGCCTCCAGAAGTAGCATCTGACGGATAAGACGATCAAGGAGTTCACTTCGTTGTCGTTCAGCCTCGTTGCGGGCTTCGCGTTCGCTGAAACGGTAGACCTGCTGGAGTTCAATTGCGCGCTGGTTCACTAAAACATCCAACTCTCGCTTGGTTACGATGTCGTCATTGACATAAGCGACGATTTTGTCGAAAGTACGAGCCGTCGCGTTTGTAAGTCCACTGGTAAGGAGTAGCAGACAGATGGTTAGATAGGCACCTACATGGCGCATCATGTCCATACCTCCTATTTAGGCAATAAGGGTTCTTGGTTAATGGTTATTAGTTAAGAATCTGTCCTCACAAGGGACCCTCTTAACCAACAACCAACAACTATAAACTAACAACCGTTCGCTAATCGCTATTCTTCGGGTTGCGCCTCAGCAGGGGCTTCCTCTGCTTCGGGTTGATCCTCAGTTGGTTCCTCTTCAGCGGGTGCCTCTGGAATGCGATCAGTGTAAGTTTTAACTTCAGCGCGCTCGCGGAGTTGGAGGATCCATTCATCCATAAGTGCCTGCCGCTTTTCACGCTCGACCTTCCGCTCTACATTTCTACGAACATCCTCTTCCTCAAAAGGCTTCTGATACGCATCACGCGCCTCATCTTTACGGAAGATCATGTAATATTTCTGTCCTTGGACATCAACTTCGATAACGCCATCATGCAGTGTTCCGATTTCTGCGGCGAAAGCTGCATCTAAGAAAGGCTCCGTTCCAGCGGGGAAAGATTCCCGACTAATATAGTCAGTGTCGCCCGGACTCGCTGGATTCGCACCGGGACCGACGAGTTCACCCTTATCCGAAAGTTCCTGAGCGAGTTCAGCGATGTCGCTGCCCTCTTGGATTTGGGCGTAAGTTTCATCTGCCCGCACTTTATCGGTCATAGTGATACACATAAGCCTAACCTGTGCTGGACGGACATAGTCTTCCTTATGCGACTCGTAGTAACCGAGATAGTCCTGCTCAGTCAAAGTGAGTTTATCGTCAACTTCCTGAGTGGTAATCCGCTTAACCATCAACTCGTGAAGATAGTCTTGGACTTTCTTGAGAATTTCGGGGTCTTCATTGAGTTTTTGGTCGCGAGCGAGGTTGAGAATCAAGCGACTTTCCGCCATGAGGAGCATATAGGTTTCGAGTCCCTCTTTGTCCTGATATTGGCGTTGCTTGTACTCAGGGAGCTCGCTAATCTCCTGCTGCATCTCTTCCAAGGTGATATGCTGTTTACCGTTCCATTCAAATTCCGCGATGACAGTACCATCTGCCCCGATTGCTTTGTCACTACAACCGTAAAAAACCGGGTGTATAGCAATCATCGCAAGTAAAAATAGAGGGATAACCGGAAGTCGGACCTGGCTATCCATTTTGCCGATAAAGGGGATAATTCTTGTGAGCATTATTTCTTCTAACTCCTTTTTTCCACTTAGTGCTATGACTAAGGGGTTGTTTCCACAAAATGGGAATAGGCTATTCGTCTGACTCCTCAGTCTCCGCTTCCTCAGGTTGCGGCGGTTCTGGGATATTTTCAGGATAGGTTTTCAATTTACCTTTTTCAGAGATCTCGGCGACCCATTCATTGATGCGGGCGCGTTTCTTTTCACGCTCAACCGTCCGTTTGATGTCATCTTTCACTTCCTCGAATTCCTGCTGCCGTTCTGGCTGGTGCTCCTCTTTACGGAAAATGAGGTAAAAGACCGCATCGTTAACTTCGGTTTCAAAGACGGCATCCGTCCGTTCGCCAACTTCCATCTCGAAAACAGCGTCAATGAATTCTGACCAACGCGCGGAAGCACCCTTCGAGAAGAGATAGGTATTTCCCGGATCATCCTGATTCGTGCCGGGTCCAGCACCAAGTTTGCCAGCTTCAGAGAGCTCCTTCGCCATCTCAACGATGTCTTTACCGGCTTTAATGGCATCGAGTGTCTCATAAGCAAAGTCTTCGTCATCAAGTGTGATACAGATTGCGCGGACTTTTGCTTCCTCAACGTACTCGCTGAGATTTGCCTGATAATGTGCCATGAGATCCTCGTCGGTATGGACGATTTTGGCATCGACTTCAGCCTCGGTTAATTTTTCCACCATGAGTTGATGCGTGTAATCCTCAAGTTTCTTGAGGTGTTCAGGAAGTATATCAAATCCGTCATCTGTCGCACGAAGGATTTTGAGCCGTTCCTCTATTAATTCCTCAAGATACTCGGCTTTATCCGCTCTGTTGTCATAGTTCTGCTGCCGGTAGACCGGCAATTCTGCAATCGCGGCGTTCAAATCTGCCAGCGAGATCTGATAAGTTTTGTCGTTCCATTTGTACTCTGCCAAAATCACTTGGTTTTCGTCGAGAGCAGGCATAGATTCCTCATGCCCGTCAGACTGAACAAATCGCCACGTGAGTAGACAGGTCACAGCGACAATTACAAAAACAGTAATCGTTTTTTTCATATTTTTAATGTTCCTTGCGGTTCGGTCAGGTCGGTTTAGGGAATACAGTACTTTTCCGTATATCCAGCCTGCCCGTTGGTTAGGCTTACGCGCTTTGGATAGTGCGCGCAGCACGTCTTTTTTCGTTTGCCTTTCATCTTTACGATTACACAACAAACAACTTCAGGGTTTGCTGCAATTCGGTTAACATATTCGCGCCAGTCATACCCGGCATGCGAATTTTAAGTTGTGCAGGTGGTTGCAACTGAAGGTTCTTATTTTTGTGTACTATTTCAATGAATTTCTTCACATTAATTCGCGGGTTCTGCTCATCAAAGGTGACCTTTACCTGTTCCTTTCCAGCAACAATAGCACTAATGCCGAGTTGGTTGCTCTGTTGCTTAAGGTTCGCAATTTCGAGTAACATCTCGACCGGCTCAGGAATAGGTCCGTACCTATCCTGCAGTTCCTCGCGAAGTTCTTTGAGAGCCGTATCGTCTTTCAATCCAGCAATTTTTTTGTAGACAGAGACCTTTTGCCGACTGTCAGGGACATAATCATCGGGTAAATAGGCTTCAACTGGCAAACTAATACGTGTATCAAGTGTTTCTTCGACCTTTTCTCCTTTTAGTGCCATTACCGCCTCTTCAAGGAGTTTACAGTAGAGTTCATAACCAATGGTAACAATATGTCCGTGTTGTTCGGCACCGAGGATGTTCCCTGTACCGCGAATTTCAAGATCTCGGAGTGCTATTTTAAAGCCCGAACCGAGGTCAGTGAATTCCTCAATGACCCGAAGTCGTTTCTGCGCGCCTTCGGTAATTGCGTGGTGTTGTGGATAGAATAGATACCCGTAAGCCTGTGTGGTAGCCCTACCCACCCGTCCGCGTAACTGATAGAGTTGCGCCAAACCCAGGGCGTCTGCTCGATTAATCAAGATCGTATTCACATTCGGTATATCGAGTCCAGACTCAATAATCATTGTACAGACGAGGATATCGTGCTTATGGCGGACAAACTCAAGCATCACGCTTTCCAATTCACGCTCAGGCATCTGCCCATGTGCGACAGCGACCCGTGCCTCAGGAACCAGCTGTTGGACAGTTAAGGCGATACTCTGAATATCTTGAACGCGATTGTGGACAAAGAACACCTGACCGCTGCGACTCAATTCTGCAGTGATTGCTTCACGAATGACTTCGGAGTCGTAAGGCATAACATGCGTCTGAATCGGCAATCGATCTGCGGGAGGTGTATTAATAACACTGAAATCTCGGATACCGACGAGCGACATGTGGAGTGTCCGTGGGATTGGGGTTGCAGTCAACGTAAGCACATCAATCGTCTCTTTAAACTGTTTGATTTTTTCCTTGTGCTTAACACCGAATCGGTGCTCCTCATCAACGATGAGGAGTCCAAGATTGTTAAATGTCACCGTTTTAGAAAGCAAACTATGCGTCCCGATAACAACATCAATCGTGCCTTTCGCCAATCCTTCCTTAATCTGCTTTATCTCTTTTGGTGTCCGAAAACGGTTTAGCATCTCGACATGGACTGGAAAATCCTGAAAACGTTTTTCAAAAGTGTCGTAATGCTGGAGGGCGAGGATAGTCGTTGGGACGAGAATTGCGACCTGCTTTTCTGACATGACGGCTTTGAAGGCGGCACGGAGGGCGACCTCTGTTTTGCCGTATCCGACATCACCACAAACGAGTCGATCCATCGGGCGTTCATTTTCCATGTCGACTTTAACGTCCTCAATGGCTTGGAGTTGATCGTTAGTTTCTTGGTACGGGAAAAGGGCTTCAAACTCGGTTTGCCAAGGGACTTCAGCCGGGAAACTGTACCCCTTTCGGGCTTGTCGGAGCGCGTATAAGTTCAGGAGTTCATCTGCCATCTCCTGTATGGCTGCTTTGACACGCGCCTTTCGACGGTGCCACGCAGGACCGCCGAGACGGTCGAGACGCGGTTTATAGGTTTCATCCTTACTACCGATGTATTTTTGCACGAGATCGACCTGATAAGTAGGCACATAGAGCGTGTTATCGTCATTGTATTTGAGCACCAGAAAATCTTGAGGCTTGCCATCAATATCCAATCGACGTATACCATCATAGACGGCAATACCGTGGGAGACGTGAACAACATAGTCCCCAACTTTGAGATCGATAAGGCTGAGAATAGGAGTCCCATCTGTGGGTGGACGGCGGCGGATTGGACGATGGTGCCGGTTTCCGAAGAGTTCATCTTCGGAGATAACAACAAGGTTTAGTGATTTGTTGAAGAAACCCTGACTGATTGCACCAACGCTGATATCTATATCCGGTGGCGACAAGTCGCGTTCGGCTAAGATTTCCGAGACCCGCTTGGACTGCTGTGGGGTTTCGCAGAAGAGATGAACTTGTTTCCCTTGCTGAGCCCAGGTTTTAATCTGATTGATAACTGTTTGATAGTTCCCTGATGGTAAAGCGAGTGCTTCCATTCCAAAGGGCATCGGTGCCAATTTGTTATCTGAAATTTCACGTGGCGGTGCTAAAGACGAAGAGACGATGGGATACTGCTCTATCTGTGTGGTAAGGGTTTCAAAGGGAACTAAGAGTTTATCTGGCGGCACAACAAAATGAGATTCATCGAGCTTTTGTTGATAGATTTCCTGCATCCGTTCGTGTAGGCGCGCTGCTTCTCGTTTCTGCCATTGCAGTTCAATCAGACAGACAATCGTATCGTCGGAGAGGTAATCTGTAAGGAGTTCAACTTCAGATGTGAGCATTGGCAAGAATGCGTCAAGTCCATTATTTTCCGTACAGGCGGCAAGCCCATGCGGAGATGACTCGCCTTCTGTTAGGTCTCGCGTTATCTCTCGGATAGCATTTATGAGTTGTGGTGTCGCGTGTTCCTGAATGAAAGCATCCGTTTGTGTTTGCCAGTAATCCATTGACAGATCAGCAGCAAAGATTTCGCGGAGTGGTGTGAGTGTGACAGATTCAAGGGATTCTATGGAACGTTGCGATATGGGATCGAAAGCGCGGATCGCATCAACTTCATCTCCAAAGAATTCGAGGCGCACAGGCGTATCAGCCGTAAGTGGGAAGACATCCAAAATATCGCCTCTACGGGCAAATTCGCCTTTGACTTCTACGAGTTCAACGTTTTGGTAGCCACCGTCCATGAGCATGACGGCGATGTCGTCTGGATCAATTTCATCGCCGAGATTTACGACGCGACACGCGGCAGCCAAACGTGCTCGCGAAGGGAGTTTGTAAATCAGTGCCTGACTGGTCGTGACAACGACGTTCCGTTCGCCATGTAGCAAGCGATCGAGACATCGCATCCGATCAGCGACGATGTTTTTAGGGGGCGCGATGCCTTCAACGAATTTCCGATGCCAACCGGGGAAGAGATTGAGTTCAGGATAAGCATCTGGGGTCGGTGAATTTTCTAACGCCGGATAGGCACGATATGTACAGATTTCTTCGAGGATCTGTTCGGCTTCGCGTTGCGAAGGTAGCACAATCAGGAAGGATCTGTCTGAGAAATCGTCAATCAGTGCTGCTAAAAGATAAGCAGTCGATGCGTTCACTAATCCTCTGAGCCATGGAAGTTTTTTACCATCTTTGAGGCGTGATACGAGTGTTTGGTAATTTTCTGTTTGACGTAAAAATTCTATCACGGTGTATTGGTTGTTGGTTGATAGTTGATGGTTAATGGTTATTTGCCAATTGCCACGTCTTAGTTTAGGAATTCAATACCTGCTAAAGCCGCCTTGAATGCTCCCATTTTACTCTTTGCTTCCATCTTGACGGGTAGCCGCCGTTCATCATCCGTGAGCCAGAAACGGTCGCCTTTTGAGGTTCCCAACACAAGTGTTTGAACACGTCCTAACGCCTTGTTCTTAATAACTTCTCTGCGTTCAACAGTGAGTGTAACCTTCTGTACTTCTCCTTTAACGACAACAGGGAAGAAATAGGTTTCACCGAGCGCGAGTTGTTTAGAACGTAGAAAGTAGAGTGTCGATAATTCATCCTGTGTACCGACCGGTATCGTTAAGGTTTTTACTTCATGTTTTTGATCTGACTTCCGGTCTCGTTGGGAGATTCTTTTATATTCTGCTTCGCCTTCTCGGAAATCGATTGCGACGGTGGCAAGAAATTTCCGATCCTGTACATGATTCCGAAAACGGACAGGGGCAAGTGTAGACGGATTTAGAAATGTCTCTTGTTGACTTTGGAAACTATAAAATCTGAAAAGCGCACGGGTCTTCATTTCAGAACGGATATGATAAACAGGGACGCCATTCAACGTCTCTGCTTTAGCGATCCGGTCTGTTCTTCTTCCTGCGGGTAATCTTCTCCAACTAATATCGTAAGTTAATTTTTCACCAATCCGCAACGGTTGAGGTGAGATGTCCGGACTTTCAACAAGAGAGGTAGACATACCGTTTACGGTAACACATCCAAACAGAAGATAGATAAAAATTAGGTGCTTCGCATAATGCACACTATTGTCCTCGCGATCGGTATTTAATCAAATCCGAAGGTGGATAGGCGAATGGGTCTATATTCTGGTTTGAATGCGGTTTATGAACCAGACACTAAAACCTATGTGTAAACATCAGAGATTGAACGCCGCTATCTGTTTGTTGCATCTCTACAGAAAATCTTCGACTATTATATGCCTCAGCTGTCTTGGGTGCATCGAGGATATTCCAGATGTGTAGTCCGATACCGGTTGCGAGAAACATGCCACTGAAAAAGGTATGGTTCCACATCCGGGTGCGTCCTTGTTCGTAGGTTAGGAATTCACCCGTGCGAGCGTCCAAGAATCCTGTCTCAAAAACGTTTTGTTTATTGTAGTGTAAGGCGCGCGCGACGTTGTAGCCAGCGAGTGCGAAAGCACCTAATTCCGAACTGAGGAAAAGCGTCGCCTTCATGTAATTACCTGCGTAAGCCTGTCCTAAACCGGGCATAAGAGTTGACAGTTGCGTTGCTTTTTTGACATCTAATTCCGGGTAGTACCGCTCTGCGTGCGAACGGAATAGTGGATAAGTAGATTCCGTTTCGCGCTCCGTTTCCGCCATGTAATTACGGAAAAGAGGTAGGATATCCTGAGTTTCGGCATCAGATTCCGCTGCGGAAGCATTTGTGTCTGTCTCTGAAGTTTCGGCGATTGCGGAAATAGAGCCAGTGATAAGAAAAAGCAAAAATGGAAGGATTATGTATAGAGGCGACATCTGCACCGCCCCCCGACTTTTTTGCATGCGAGGTACTCCTTGTCAAGGTCTATTAAGAGGTGGAGCTAATTGGATATTATCGGGATCGGTTTGGTATGCCCAGTCAAAAATGACGGCATCATCAAAAAGCTCGCGCACCTGAATTTTTGCGAAGTTTCCATCGGGTGTATAGAAGGCATAGATATGTCCTTCTATGAGTTCGACGAACACCGTTGTATATCCGAACTCTGGAACGAAGTCAACTGACTCGAAGTCCTCGTGATACCCTAAATCTTGCATAAGGGTTTCATTGTCTGAATAGAGGTAGGTAACGCCAACTTCCGTATCAAGCCCGAAATAGATATCTGTCTCCGCTGTGTCCCAGTGGATACTCCCTTTGTATGGCTGTGAGAAATCGAACCCGCTCCTTCCCGGAAAAAGGAGATAGTCATCCAGCGTAATATTTCGCCCTTCTGGTCGTGGGGTATCCCAAGCATTTTCAGGACTCAGTTCACTCTCATTACCTTCAGTGTCATAGGCGGAGACGGCGTAATAATAAGTTTCCCCGTTTCGTACATCTGTATCTATGTAGTGTGTCGTATTTTCGGATACGTCTACCAGCAGATCGTTAAAATTGACATCATCTCTGCCACGCCAGACTCTATAGCCTGCCAAGTCGAATTCTCCATTCGGATACCATTCAATGACAACCTGCTCGTCGCCAGTGGTAGTGCGGACACCGCGTGGAATCGCTGGCGGTTCACGATCGCTTTCATTGGTATCAATATAACATCCACTGATACCTGCAATTAGTGTTGTGAAAAGTAGGGTCGAGAGAATTCTGTTAATTTTGAACAACATGGGTCTATATCCTCCAGAGTTTGTATTACATTTGAACTCTGTAACGGATATACCTCTGAAAACGTTGACAGACTTTTCATTAAATAATATCACAAAAGGGGCGGGAATGCAAGACAAAATATTTCTGAAGATGGCTATTAGCAGATGGTGATTGGCAAGAGTCGCGATCCGGAGGTCGCTCCTACAGAGAAAAGGCAGGGCCATTCAGTTTTCCGATAATTTAGGTCCGGAAGCCCGGATTTAGTCTGGGAATAGACTAAATCCATTCCTTGTATTACATTCTTGTTCGGGAAAAGTGTGCTGCCCCGAATAAATTCGGGCATCCATCAAGAGAAATCCTTTACGTAAGTAAACTTATCTCTTAAAACTAAACAGCCCTGGAGAAAAGGCATCAACAATTGACATTGTGTTCTGATTATGGTAGGATGGGGAATAAATACAAAAGCAAGATAAGGTGACATCATGAAAACACTTCTTATTCTGCGACACGCAAAATCGAGTTGGAAGTATCCAGCACTCTCTGATTACGACCGACCCCTTAACAAACGCGGTAAACAGGATGCACCGCGTATGGGGGAACACTTGCGTCAGGAAGGATTGCTTCCAGATCGGATTCTTACCTCATCGGCGAAACGTGCTCGAAAAACAGCGAACAAAGTGGCGAAAGCGTCCGGTTACACGGGAAAAGTAAAAAAACTGGAGGCGTTTTACGCCAGTGTTCCTGGTGTTTACTTTGAAACGCTACAGAACCTATCTAAGAAATATCAACGCGTCATGGTTGTTGGACATAATCCAACAATGGAACAACTCGTGAATCATTTGACAGGATATATCAAGCGGATGCCGACAGCAGCACTCGCCCATATCGAACTTCCTATCGAACGTTGGGACGCACTTGATTTGTATACAAAAGGAACTTTAGTCAACTTATGGACTCCGAAAACGCTTTTCACGGATTAATCAAATCGTTTGCAAGGTTAACGTTTTTCTTCTTTGTAGGTGCTTGTTTTCTATGTAGCACCGCATCGGCTGAAGTCGCCGTTTCGACTGCGGTAGATGGGCAATTCCTGCCGTGGGTTGTAGACGACGGTGAGGGCGGTGTCATTGTTATGTGGGAGGATTATCGGACAGGGAAGGATTGGGATGTCTATGCGCAACGTGTTGATAGTGCTGAAAAAGCGCGTTGGGAACTCAACGGATTAGCAATATGCACAGCAGACAGAAACCAGCGTCGATTGCGAATGATTCGACACGACAATCACGCGATTGTTGTCTGGAACGATAGACGGGATAGAAGCAACTGGGACATCTATGCACAAGCGGTGAGTCTGGAGGGTAATGTTCTCTGGCAAACAGATGGGATTCCAGTCTGTGTGGATGCTGCCGATCAGTCAACCCAGGCGATTATGAGTGATGGTGAAGGGGGTGCTATCTGTGTCTGGGAAGATGAACGCCGGAGTTCTGAATTTCAGGACCTTTACATCCAGCGGATTAATGCTGCAGGGGAACCGATATGGAAGGTTGATGGGATCTCTGTTTTTCCTTCAGAATCGTTGCAAAGCAATCCTATCCCGATTAGAGATGCAACCGGTGGGTTCTATATTGTTTGGTGGGACGTTATCGGTTACGAGGCGTGGCATCTAAAGGCATATCGACTGAGTCTGGATGCGGAACCGTTGTGGGAGGCTCCAATCTTTGTTACACCGACGCGTGGCATGCAAGGCGAACCGCGGGTGATTGCCGATGGCGAAGGCGGGGTTATCGTTTTGTGGCAGGTGTATGAAAATTTTATCAACGATCAACTCTATGCACAACGGATTACCCCTGATGGTAGCAAAATGTGGAACGAAGACGGTATCCCTGTATGCACTGCTGTCGGCATCCAAAAACACGCTTCGGTTGTTAGTGATGGGAGTGGTGGGTTTATTGCAGTGTGGCGTGATGAGCGCGATGTCTATTCCGACCTATATGCACAACGTGTCCGTGGAGACGGGACACTCGCCTGGGAAAAAGATGGTATTCCTATCTGTACCGCCGGTGGTCATCAAGACAAGCCGTTCATTGTGGAAACGGAGAAGGATCGGTTTTTCGTGGCATGGGTAGACTATCGAGAGGACTTCGGTGAAGAGAGTAGAGATGCTATCTATGGACAGCAAATTGATTTATCGGGTACATTGCTATGGGAAGAAACAGGTGTTCCTATCTCTACCAGCAAAGGAGAACATCATCCACCGTTTGTGGTTTCGATTGGAGACGGACAGTGGGCTGTTGTCTGGAGCAACATGCAGGAAGATAAAGGTGATATTTATCTTGAGCGGTTTTAGATAATGTGAGTGCTATAAAAGGTTTCTACAAAATCTACTTCACAATGAGCATCTTCCGCGTTGCTGTGAAATTGCCTGCGGGAACGGAGTCGCGTGTGGCCTCCGTGGACAATGTATAGAAATAGATGCCACTTGCAACAGGCTCTCCGTGTCGGTTTCTACCATCCCAATAGGCTGCGCGGCTCCGACTTTGATAGATACCTGTGGGTTGGTGTCCTAAGGCTAAGGTGCGAATCAACTGTCCGTTTATGGCATAGATAGTCAATGTGACATCCGCCGGGCTTGCTAACTGATAAGGTATCCATGTCTCTGGATTAGAGGGGTTGGGGTAGTTCGGTAGTAAGTTTGTGGTGGCTGGACGGACGACAGCGGGTGCGGCGGCAACAGGTGTCGTGTCTGTATCTGTCCGGAGCACGAGGTCTATCGGATGTGCTAAACCCGTAACGACGTTTTGGATGTTCTTCCCGTTGAGGTTTGCCCGTTGGATTCTGCCTGCGGCGTTCGTCCAGTACACTTTCCGTCCGTGAGTATCCACAGCGATTCCGATCGGTGAGCTTTTTAATGTAGCAAGCGTTTGAAGGTTTGTGCCGTCGAGGTTCGCGCGCTGGATTTTACCGGCATTCTTGCCTGTCTGTTCTGTCCAATAAAGTTTGTCCGCAGCGACGGTAAGTCCGCCGGGTGTTTCCAGTCCGATGATAACAGTTTGAACATTTGAACCGTCAAGGTTTGCCTGTTGGATGCGTTCAGCTGCTGCTGTCCAGTAGATCTTGCCATTTGCAATATCCAAGGTGATGTGTTCGGGGGTATCTAAGTTTGTGATAAGGTTGGCTTCAAATTTTGAACCGTTAAAGTTCAATCGCTGGATCTTGCCAATCGCGTTTGTGCAGTATATCTTTCCGTTCCGTGTGTCAATTGCAATGTCGCGAGGCAAACTAAAGAAGCTCTTAAGAACTTGAGCATTTGAACCATCAAGGTTTGCACATCCTATATCACCCCGTAAATTGCCTGTCTGTTCGGTCCAATAGATTTTACCACCCTCTGTATCTACGACAAGTGCTGTTATATTCAGGACCCCCAGTGCTGTGTGCTCTACGGATGTTTGGGAGCGAATGAAGCGATGGAATCCGCTGGTCTCTGTGTCTGTCCAATAGAGAGGCGGAAGTTGCGGGTCTATGATTTCTAAAATAGGCGAGAGTTGTGTGAGATCAATATCCACTTCCAATCTGGGGTTTCGATTTGAGAGCGTCTGAAGCGGGGTTATGTCGGAAATCGGGTTTCTTGCGAGGCGTAACGTGCTGAGTTTCACAAGTTTTGTGAATGGACGCATATCGCTAATCTGATTATCTTCAAGTGACAGAATTTCCAAGTGCTCCAATTTCCGGAGCGGTCTAATACTACGAATCTTATTGCGATCGGCGCGCAAGGCCTCTAAGTTTGTTAGGGTAGCGAGGGGTGTCAAATCCGTAATTGCACCGCCGTTTATATCGCCAGAGATGTCTAAATGTTTTAGGTTCTTTAATCCACTGAGCGGGGTGAGGTCAGCCAGCGGATTGCCAGGAAGATACAAAAATTGTAGGTTTGTCAATCCGGTGAAGGGCGTGAGGTCGTTGACCTGATTGTACCAAAGTTCTAAGAACACCAAATTCGGCATTTGTGCGATGGGTGTGAGGTCTCGAATCTGATTACTTATTGCGGACAAGTACCTCAGCCGTTTGAGTTGTGTAAGCGGCGTAATGTCCGTAATTCCATTAGAACCGATTGCGAGGTGGACTAAGTCAGGAAAAGTTGTAAAGAGGTTAGCATCTAACGTAACATTTAGGAGATTATACCCACGCACCTCTAATGCTCGCAATCCGGTTAGTGCTTTGATTGGCGTTAAATCCTCTACAGGATTATAGGGGATAGACAGTTCCTCCAAATTTGTCAATTGTGCCAGTGTAGAGACATCAGTAATCTGATTGAATCCAAGAGCGAGATGTTTCAGATTCTTGGCATATTCAAGCCCGGTGAGTTCAATGATTTGTTTATGGTTAGCACTGAGGGCTGTCAAGTTTAACATATCCAGTTCTGTGATATGACTGCTCCGTGTCAACCTGAGTTCATTGCGGATGGCTGCTGCCAAATTGACATCAGGAATCGAGACAACTCGCGGAGTCGGCAGGATCGCGTTGATGTCAATCGGATAGTCTTGCGATGAAAGATTACCAGCAGCATCCACAACGCGCACTGTGATAGACTGGGACTCTGGTGTGAGTTGATTCGTAGCAAACTCTACGTTCTGACTGTTGCCTTCCAATTTTTTACAGTCGATCAATTTCGATGACCCGGGATCCTCATAGATAGAAGTTGCGGGGGTCATCAAGTGTACGTGCCGGAGTCCGTCGGCATCACTTATCTTGAATCGGAAGCGGATCGTATAGTCTGGGTCCGCCTCGGCCGCGAGCATCTCAATTGTCGTTTCGTGATTGTTAGCATGCGTTCGGTGATCATTAAAATAGCGATTGGCATGCAACCATTCAGCGGTACAGCGTGCCAATTGGTCTGGGTTCTGCCCATAAGACATGATATAGGCACTTTTCCTGAAATCATGGGCTAAGCCGAAGGCGTGTCCGAGTTCGTGGGCGGTGAGTTCAAACCCTAAACGTGTATTTAAACAATCTCCGGACGCTGGAATGAAGGCGCGTCCTCCCCAATCTCCGGCAGTATTCCAAACATCTCCACCCCTTCCACAGACGCTATCAATCAATCCTGTACTCACGTCAACGACCACGAGATAGACATTTTTTAGGAAGTCGAATCGTTGGGGGACCTCTGCAACGACTTTAGACACAGTGTCCTCATGATAGTGCGTATCAAGGAATTTCCCGGTCACGCGATGCACGACGGCATTACCGTGCCTATCGATTTCAAATTGGAATGTTTTTCTACCGAATCCGTGGCGTTCCATCTCGTCGGCAAAAAACGCCTGCACGTTTTTTATAAGCGTATCCAATTTTACATCGATGTCTGATTGCGGTTGACGGCGGTAAGGGACGAAATACACCAGTCGTACAATATTGTGAGGGTCAGTTCCTTGTGCAGCAGTATTAGGTACAAACAGCAACATCCCTAAAACAGATAGACATAACGCGGAAAGGAACTTTATTTTCATGATTTATCGGTTTTGAGGGTTTACGATGATCCGAACTATTTCGGTTTTTTCATCGAACCCCAGGTCGTCGTTATGCTTCTTTGCAAGCGTGGTGCAAACTGCACCGCTTCAGGATAGCGACTCATTTCTTCACCTTGGTATGAGAGAATGAGGACATCGCCGGTTTTATATCCGCTCTGTGTGCCGTAGAAGTACTGAAAATCTAAGGCAAAACGCACCTGATTCCCCAACCTTCTAAACAATTTTCTCGGCAGCAGGGCAATCTCTGTGTCGGCGTATTTTTCACCCCGCGCTTTTTGCGGCGTGATTAATAAACTTTCCCGACTCTTCATGTTCACGAATGCGGAACTACCATCGGTACGTGCCAAAGATAGAGCCCAGCCTTGCGTCACATCAATGAAACGTTGTCTATGATTGCGGAGTGTAACGACTAATCGGCGGGGTCCTCTCAATTCAACGACACCGACAATCTCTAATTGGCGTGTGGGCCCTCGGACTGCTAAACTTGAGAGCAATCTGTACCGTCTTCCATCGTCCTGAGACTGAGGCGTGAGCTGGCTTTCCTCGATAGCTTCACCTTCAATGATCGCGTACAACCCGTCTTCTGAGGATTCCGGTTCTGCTATCTCCACAAAATTTTGCTGCTGTCCGTTATGGGTAGCCGTTATTGTTTGCTCTTGATTTTGGATAGCAGGTGGATTTTCCTGGCTCTCTTGAATAGATATAGGCGTTGCTTGAGGAGATAGTGGATCGGCTTGTGCATTTTGCGGAGATTGTGCATCCCCCTGACTATTTGGTGGATCAGGTAAATGACCGGCAATTCCATAGTCCTCATAGGTTGGATCTGGCGTACCAACCGCACTCAGATCATCCGGCTCCGTAAAACCTGGATTGTTATAACTACGCCCATGAACCCCTTTAACGTCACCTGCTTTAGGCAGCCCGTCTATTACACTTTGACGCGTATGCGGGTTGTTCGCGTGAATCTCATCGACTTCTGCTTGTGTATAGCTTGAGGTTGAATAGTCATGGATATGTGCGACGAAATTTCCGTCACTATCATAAAGATCCTTGTGGGTAACGAGTTCAACAATTGTACCATCTGAAGATGTTATATCAAACGGGACGGGTATATCGTGAGAATAACTCGGTTCACTTATGATAAATGATGCCCCCAGCAGCATGCACAACACTGAGAGCAAATAGGTGTTTCTTTTTTCATAATGATTCATTTTGAGTGATCCTTCAGCCGTTATAATTGTTGTTAAATATCGCATTGTTGGATTTTCCTTTTGACTATTTTCTACATAGGACTTACGCAATTTTGACTGCAGTCCGTTCTGTTAGATGAGAACTTTCCGAAAACAGAGCGTTCTCCTGCCACAAACTGGGAAGTTTGTGCTACAAAAGCGCAGCATGCGTAAGTCCTATATAGGTAAAAACGTTAGCGAGAGAGGTTGGGTTTCAAACGAGACGATCTGTGAGGGTCTCTATAACCCGCAGGCTCTGAACGCGTGTTATACCATTTCTAAAAGTTTATATCGCATTAATTGCCGTTTCATGCACAGGCTAAAGCATAGTGCGACGCGCCTGCAGACACTAAAGTTTATGCTACAATTTCAATCAGAAAGGGTGTTACTTCCTTATCAGCATTTTTCGGGTAGCAGCGAAGTCGCCTGCGGTGAGGGTGTAAAAATAGACTCCACTTGCAACAGGCTCTCCGTTTTGGTTTCTACCATCCCAATAGGCTGCGCGGCTCCGACTTTGATAGATACCTGCGGGTTGGTATCCTAAGGCTAAAGTTTGAATTAACTGCCCATTTGTGGCATAAATGTGTAATGTGACTTTGGCGGGTGCCGCGAGTTGATAGGGTATCCACGTTTCTGGATTAGAGGGGTTGGGGTAATTCGGTAGTAAGTTAGTGGTGGTTGGAAGGATGGCAGCGGGTGCGGCAGTGCCTGGTGTCATGCCTATATCTGTCGCGAGTACCAGTTCTATCGGATGTGCTAAACCCGTAACGACGTTTTGGATATTCTTCCCGTTGAGATTTGCCCGTTGGATTTTCCCTGCGGCGTTCGTCCAGTACACTTTCCTTCCATTAATATCCACAGCGATTCCCAGGGGTACGCTTTTTAATGTAGCAAGCGTTTGAAGGTTTGTGCCATCAAGGTTCGCGCGTTGGATTTTCCCTGCATTCTCGCTTGTCTGTTCTGTCCAATAAAGTTTGTCTGCAGCGACGGTGAGTGCGCCGGGTGTTTGTAAACCGGTGATAACAGTTTGAACGTTTGAACCGTTGAGGTTTGCCCGTCGGATGCGTTTGTCTGCCTCTGTCCAGTAGAGTTTCCTACCAACGGCATCCAGAGCGATGTGTCTGGGATCCTCCAAGTTTGTTATAAAATTAGCATTGAAGTTCGCGCCATCCAGGCTTAGTCTCAGGATTTTGCCGTTTGTGTTCGTGGCATATAGGTTTCTGTCTATGGGGTCAATTGCGATGTCAAGGGGCAAGCTATAAATCCATCTAACTTGTTGTACATCGGAACCGTCGAGGTTCGCGGATCCGATTTCACCGCGTTTCTTTCGGCTCTGTTCTATCCAGTAGATTCTGCCTGCGCGCGTATCAATAGCGAGGCTGGTCATGTTCAGAACGCCCAAAGCGACATTTTCTGCTGTCTGTTTGGCACTAGCAGGACGATAGAAGCCGCTCGGATCAAGAATATTCACGGACATCTCCGTGCCATGTTTGGCACTGACGAGATGATACAAGCCGCTGGTTTCGCTGTCTATCCAGTATATCGATGGTAGTTCAGGTCCCACACGGTGCAAGATAGGGGTGAGCTGTGTCGGGTCAATATCAATTTTTAACCTTGGGTTCTGGTCAAGGAGTGTTTGCAGTGGGGTTTTGTCCACAATTGGATTCCCAGCGACGCGCAAGTCGGTAAGATTGCTTAACTGTGTAAGAGGCGTGAAGTCGCGAATCTGATTATCAGTAAGACCTAAGGTTGATAATTGCGTTAATTTCCTGAGGGGTGTGATGTTGCGAATTTGGTTATTATCCAGTTTTAAAAGCTCCAAATTCGTTAATTTCCTGAGGGGTGTGATGTTGCGAATTTGGTTACTTGGGAGGATTAAGCGTCTGAGTTGTGTCAATTCCCCCAGGGGTGTGATATCGTTAATGTGACTGTACCAGAAATCAAGACTGATTAAATCCTTTAACCTTGTGAGTATGGAGAGGTCTCGGACTTGATAACCGAATAAACTTAAACGTTGTAACTGCGTCAATTGTGTAATTGCATCCAGATCCAGTATGGCATTGGGGCCCTGTGATGAAAGCATTAATCCCGTTAGATTTCCCAATTCGGTGAGGGGTGTGAAGTCGGAAACCTGTTTTGTAACCAGTTTTAAATATGTTAGATTTCTTGCATGCTCTATGCCGGTTAGGCTGCTCACCGGTCTCGAAAGCCCCAGTTCAGTCAACTGTAGCATATCCCCTTGGGTAATTGGAGATTGCGCTGATAGATTAAGGGTTTCACGCACGATTGCTGCTAAAGTGGCATCCGGTATGGATACGGGTGTCGTAGGCTTTTCATTGGTATCCGGTTGGGTTGTTTGGGCAATACTCTTAGGCAAAAATGGTGAGATCTGAAAAATAAAAAGTATGAAGAGCGCAAATAGTTTTGTTTTCACGTATGTATCTCCAAGTTGATTCTTATTATCTCCGGGATTTCATGGATCCCCAGGTTGTCGCCATTTTGTCAGTTGGGTCGACAGGCATGACTTCCAGAAATTCTTTCAAGCCCATTTTGGAATTACGGAGTGCTTTTATCTCATAAGGGCTGAATCCAGTTTCAAAGAATCCGAGATCGTCCATCATGATACTTCCTTTGATTTCACCATGATAATGTACGCGGATCAGTGCGGAGTTCCCGATAAATCCCAAGTATGAATCAAATTTCTCTCTTTTGACGAGTTTTCCATCTACGAATAGGTTGAGATAGTTTGCATATTGCGTGAAAGCGATATGGTGCCATCTGTTGTTTGCGACATCTTGTTGGGTGTTGTCCCATGCGTTTGTGGACATATTTGCCCGAGTCAAACCTCTTTCAAGCGTTCCGATCAAATTGCCGTCTGTATTTACCGTAAGTGCCACCATGCCAGATCGGTGTTGGGAATCGTTGCTGCCCCATCCCTCTGCGGACATGGAGAATTGGTATTTCTGCTTTCGCATTTTCACCCAAGCGACTATGGAGAATTCGGCACCTACAATACTCAGTGATTCATCTTCGTAATAACCACACAAGCATCCCGTGTCTGTAAGTTGTAAGGCATTGCCAATCCTACCTTTGTCAGATATAGTGGCTGTTATTTCATCGTTCCCCCCGGCCAATTCGGAGTTCCCGCCGAAGTTCAAATGAAACCCTCTGGGCCCACTATCCTGATTATTGTTAAAATAATACACGGCAATAGTATCATCGTATTTACTATCAGCATCAAGACCAGCAATAGCAATATTTGCTAAGCAAGTTAAAATCAAAATTGTTGTTAGATATCGCACTGTCGAATTTTCCTTTTTTTTAGAGTTTTCTCCAATTAGTGATATTGCACCAACTGCCTGGTATCTTCTGAAGCGCGTAATCTCGCGACCTATTGTAGATATAATAACCTTTTTCCCGCAAGAGATCAAGAAAAAATATCTGAGCTTTGAGATTTTAAGGTGCTTCCTGAGAGGTTTATCGCCGCATTTCAATGAGGTGCGCGCCTTCTAATCCGGCACGTACATCTTCATCATAACTCGTCACGACGATCTGATGCTCCTCAGCAAGTTGACGGATAAAGTCCACCATCAAGACCTTCCGTTCACGATCTAAATGGAGCGTTGGGTCATCAAATACAAAGAAACCGGGATTGCCTAATACATTGGCGAGTGCGACTTTGAAGCAGAGATAGAGGAACATCTTCTCACTACCACTGAGTAACATGAGACTCCGGTCAACACCATCTATGGTAAGGGACGGGAGGAGGTGTTGGCGTTGTAAGTCGATGCGGGTCTCTCCACCGTTCTGGCGAGAAGAAGAAAAAAGTTGCATCTTTTCGAGCCACCGATGGAGTTCTTCCTCAGCAGGTTTGAGAATCTGTTTTTGCAGGGTCGCGATGGTTTTGTCAACACCTGCACAGGCGAGTTCTAAGCTGAGGAGGGTCTTCTCAGTATGCGATGCGTCTCTGTTGACGCGTTGAAGCGCGCCCAACCTATCTAAACGAACAGCCTCTTCTCGCTTGAGTTTGTCAAGTTGTTTCCGTTCGCGATCAATCTGGACTTTCAATTTAGATTTGTCAAGGCTTACGGTGGTTTCAGAAGCCTGCGATTTACTTTGTTGGACACCTTTTTGGTTCAAGCGTGCTGCGAGTGTAGTAAGTCCGTTCTGAACGCCCTCAATTTCCTGTGTGCGTTGTTGAAATTGAGTTGCGCGGGTCTGTAAAGTCTCAAGGCGTTGCTCCAGGGCATGCCTACTTTCCAAATTTCGGGTTTCTGTCTCCAGCGATTTCTTGTGCGCCTCAAGTTCAGCGGAGTATTTCGTTTTTTCTTTTTCCTTCTCGTCAATAATCCGTTGGACGACTTCTTGTTCAACCTCTTGATAACAGGTTGGACAGTGTGGCTCTTCGCTTTCAATGAGCGATCGGAGGGTATAACAGACGTTTGTCAGTGCCGTGATTTGGGACTCAAGACGTCCGATTTGCTGTATAAGTTCCTCACGTTTTGTCTCTAACCCTGCAGCCTCCTGAATGGCAGTCTCAATTTTGGCTATTACCTTGTGGAGATGTGCAATATCGTTGACACCCCTTAAAGCTTCACTTTGCTGGCGTGTCAACGCGTCTAACTGAGTTTGTAAGCGATTCTGGTTCTGCGTCCATTCCGCGATGAGTTCGGCATCTCCTGTGTCGGCACCGTAAGCTGCTTCCAAGCCTCTTAATTTTTCTTCGATGCGCGCGATCTCAGTTTTATGGTCGTTCCGTGCATTGAAGCGGAGACTGTTTTGGTGCGCACGGATTCTGCCTTGTTCACGTTTAGCGATACGACGGGTATCAATGAATCGTTCCCGTACCTCTATTAACCTGTCGATGCCGAGGAGTGTATGAAGCACATCTCGTCGAGTCGTGGATTGACGTGCGAGGAATTCAAAGATTTCGCCTTCGCGGAGAAAGGTGGTGAGTGCAAGCTGCTCGTGCCTAATCCCAAATCGCTCCTGCAGCATTGTTTCAGTTGCTTTGATACGCTTATCATCAAAAAGGACATGCCACCCGTCGCTTTTCTCAGCACGGAGTTGGAGGCGTTTTTCGGTTGCCCGGTAGAGTTGATAGCGATCACCATCGGCGACGAATTGGAGTCCTGCTGTACCGCTATAGGCTTTGGCGTTCTTTATGGCTGAGCTATCCACGCGCGGCACAATCGGTTTACCGGTTAATGTGAAAAAGATGGCGTTGACGAGCGTGCTTTTTCCACTGAAGTTGGGACCAAAAATGAGATTGATACCGTTATGAAGTTCAAAATCACGCTGCTGGAAGCATCCGAAAGTTTTAAGGCGAATTCGCTCTAAGCGCATATTAGCTATCCCTTTTCTCATGAATGAGGTCATAAAGCATTTGGGCTCGGACTTTCTCGCGCCCATTTGTCAAAGTAAATTCAAATGCACGCACAATGACCTCAAGTTCATCAGGACCTAAGTCTCTATACTTCTCATCGCTCTGAATAAGTGTTTCAATTTCTTTTCTGTACACATTCAGTGTTTCGTTCTCAAGGGAGATGTCCATATTTGTGCCTCTCTGGTGCGGAGAAAAGGGGTGAACGGCACACGGCGTGTGCCTACTACTTTGTCAAATTTTCGTTTTGATCTGCATCAAGCGTTCACCGGCTTCCGCGAGGATGTCATCTGCCATACTAAACATAAACCTAAACTTTGTCTTGCCGAGGTGCGGACGACTATAGAAACTGGATCCCGGCACGCCGCCGACACCAATTTCCTTCACCAGCCAGTGTGCGAAGGCTGTATCGTCCGGGAAACCAAAGTCTGTGATGTCTGTCATAATGTAATACGCGCCTTCTGGTTGATGACATCGAAATCCTGCTTCCGTAAGATTTTTCAGAAGACGTTTACGATTCTTGTCATATTTCGCAACGAGTTCTTGGTGGTAACTCTGCGGTAAGTTAAGGGCAACGACTCCCGCACGCTGAAGCGGATGTGGGGCACCGACGGTGAGGAAGTCGTGCATCTTACGAATCGCATCGGTCAGTGTTTGTGGTGCAATGACGTATCCCAACCGCCAACCTGTCATTGAATACGCCTTGCTTAACCCTGATACCGTAATCGTTCGTTCCCGCATCTCTGGTAGAGAACCGATGCTGATATGCGGTTTCTCATCATAAATCATGTGTTCGTATATTTCGTCAGTGATTGCGAGGCAATCGTATTCACAGCAGAGGTCGGCAATCTGTTGAAGTTCATCGCGTGTAAAGACTTTGCCAAGCGGATTGTTAGGGGTATTTATGACAATCGCCTTTGTGTTGGGAGAAAAAGCCGCCCGCAGTTCGGAGGTATCGTAGGTAAAGCGGATAGTGCCATCAGAGGCAGGTGTCTCTTGCAATGCGACATAGACAGGCGTTGCTCCGGAGATGATGGTATCGGGTCCGTAGTTTTCATAAAAGGGTTCAAAGATGATAATTTCGTCGTTCGGATTGATAATTGCGAGGAGTGCGGAGAGCATGCCTTCGGTTGAACCACAGGTGACGGTAACATTTCTGTCGGGATCCGTGGGAATGCCGTTAAATGCTGTCATCTTTTGTGCGATTGCTTCACGGAACACCGGCGCGCCCCATGTAATGCTATACTGATTATATCCCTCTTGAATTGCTTTAATTGCGGCGGCTTTGACTTCGGGAGGTGGTTGATATGCAGGGGTGCCTTGGGATAGGTTAATCGCGTTGTGGCGCAAGCAGAGCTGCGTCATACCTCGGATGACAGATTCCGTGAAACGTGTGGATTTGTCTGAGAGTTTGGATTGTTTTGCTGTTTTTTCGAGCCGTTTTAAAAGGGGTTGGTATTTTTGCATAGTGTGTAGTGTTCGGTGAGTTTCATCGTAAAAGGAGAGAGGCGACAAAAATTGCCGCCTCATTTCAGTTAGCGCAGTCTCTTAATATGCGCCCAAGATGTAGTGAGTTTATCCTTCGGATCGACAGCCAAGAACTCCTCTGCTCCCATCTCCATGCTCTGTTTCATCTCATCGTCAGAGAGGGCACGGTTCCAGAGGCGAACCTCATCAACAATGCCGGGCCATGCTTCACCAGACCATGTGCCGATCTGAACGCGGCTCGTAGCACCTGCGGGTGCAACAGGGTTGTTGGAGTCCTGTTCGTGCGTGACTTCACCATCGACATAAATTTTCACCTTACCCTTGTTATCAGAAGTGTGTGTATAGGAGAGATAGTACCACTTACCGGTATCAAGGGGGGTTTTGTTATCATTAATGTCAAGGAATCCACCACCAGCACCGTTCGTCCAGACCTTTATCCCGTTTTGGGGGTTCATGCCGTATCCGAACCCGATGTGTCTTCCGCCGCCACCCATACGCGTGCCAAAGACAATAGCGTGTGCGCTTGGGAGTCGGTCGAGATTAATCCAGGCGGCTTGCGTGATTTCATCTTCAATGTGAAAGGCTGCATCGTCTTCCACCGCCACGAAATCGCTGGATGCGGAGAATTCCAGTGCCTTTCCGAATTTACCGTCAACCCATTTAGCACCACCGTTGAGTTCACCTTCAAATCCGTTTTCTGAGAAGTCCTCAGTTGCGTTTCCAGCACCCTCGTCAAGTGGCATATACAACACAAGGCCTTCGAGTAAATCGGCAGTCGCGAGAGGATTACATACCAAAATACAAAACAAGAGAATAGAAAGTCGTTTCATGAGTTACCTCCATGTAGATACTTATATGTATAATAATACCACAAATCGTGGTAGGTGTCAAATATGTTTATGATGGCTGTCAGCCATCAGCCGTCAGCAGTCAGCGGAGAAATGCTGAATCACTGGCATAGCTGCCAGCTTCTACCGGGGACATCGGTGCGGAACACTTCCACATTGCCTCGGTCTGCCATTGTGACGTAGCAGGTGCGTCCGTCTGGACCGCCGAATGCAATATTTGAGCAGCGCTTCCCTGTCAACTTCACCTCTAACAACACCTCACCTGCGGGTGAGAGTTTTGCGACCGTCCCTTTTCCGTATCGAGTGACATAGAGGTTGCCCTCAATATCGCACCGCATTCCGTCCATATTGAAATCTGGAAACTGAATCAGCAAGCGTTTATTGCCAATCTCACCTTCAGGCGAGAGGTCATAAGCCCAGATGTTACGTTGCACCGATTCGTTGACATACAGCACTTGTTCATCAGGACTTACCTCAATCCCGTTTGTGGTTCCCATGTCTGGTTCTAAGAGGGTTACCTTTCCATCGGTATCCACTCGCCAGATTTGTCCGGTGAACTCCGCCCAATTCGGATCGCTGACGTAGAGAATATCGTTTGCGCCGATAGCAAGATCGTTAGGCTGATTCATTGTCGGTTCGTGTGCATGGACGCTAATTTCGAGCGTGTCCATATCCACTTTTAAGACGTTATGGTTGGTGTAATCAGCGATGAACATAAAACCTTTGCTGTCAAAGCGGATACCGTTACCAATACTACCGGTTGGTAGCTCGACGAAAACGCTTGCAGTGCCATCAGGTGTAACTTTGCCGATGGTGTGTTGTCTGGCATAATTGACGGCATATAAGTTGCCAGCTGCGTCGCAGGCGGGTCCTTCGATACCAGATGTAAATCCGTTGACCTGTGTAAATTCCTGAGCGACAAAAATTTCTTCGTTCATTTTTTCTCCTTGGTTTTTTACCTTACAGCGGAACAGAGCACGAAAACACCGGTATAGGCGTGTGCAAAGTTACGTCCACCAATTGGTGCGAATTCTGAGTTTCCGAAGAATCCTATAATCGGGAGTCCAGGGAATTTATCTTGGATAACACTGATGTCGTGATTCGCTGCGCCGTAGAGTCCTTTCCCGCGCCCGAGGCAATTAAAATAGAGTCCGAATGCAGGCGGTTGGGACTGCGTTTTTTCAGCCAATTGTGCGATAATCACCCGAATTTCTTCAGCGGCGGCGGCTGGATTCCGAAGGTGGAACTGCACTAACTGTCCTTCTGTCACTTCCTCAGAAACAGCGATTGCGGCGTGTTCCTCGTTAATACCGACCAGATTACGAATTAGAAAATCACCCCGTGTCGGGTTTCTGTTTTCAGCATCCATTGCGATACCGACGAAAACCGTGCCTCCTGATTTACGAATATCGTCTTGTGTTAGGAGTTGCAGGGTTCCCTTGAAGTTTTCCAACGCCGGTTCACCGTCTAATTCAAAGATGATGCGCCCTTCGGCTTTCGTAACCTCTCGTGGCTTCCCAATGGGCTGACACCCTTGTGCAACGCCAATCTCTGTGGTGAGATTCCCTGTCAGCAGTACTCCCGTGACACCGCGTTCCGTCGCTTGCTCACCTTTCCAGTGGTACATCTGTGCGCCGGTTGCATCGCCAGAAACGGCAGCTCCGACGATAGGAAGTGCGGCACCATCACTGCCAATGTGACTGACGAGTTCTGCTGGATTTATTGCGCGGATATCTGGAAAAATTACGAGAAGTGCGTCGTCGCCTATTTCAGGTTGGATATGCTCCTGAATTTGGGCACTAATCTCTGATTCTGTACCTTGTGCAGCGAACGATATAGCAGAAAGTTCCTCGGCGCGGATGACCATTACAGCGATAGCGGGTTCACCTTCAAACTCGCCTGCCGAGGTTAAGACGCTCATCCCACTGCAGCCGATAAGTTCATCACAACTGGAGTTCGCCTGAACGGCTTGATATAACTCGTGATATTCTGCTTGGTAATTAATGGTTGCGAACACAATGGCAAGATCGGCTTTCGCAATACCTGCGTTCCCCATAGCCAGGCGTGTTGCCCGTTCCGCTGCTTCCGTAGTGGAGAGGCTTTGCGAATGTCCTACACCTACATGTATCATTTTGTCCCTCCGCTTTTTGTGACATATCATATAGTATCTACGAGAAAAAGTCAATATATTGGTTGTTAGCTGTTGGCTATTGATAATTGGTTGTTAGTTAATTGTCAGCAGAGAAATAAAAAAACATGCGCTGAAGGGAGATATATGCTATAATAGTTGTTGTTATGAAACCCGAAACTGAATTTATAAGGATTCATTAAATTGCCTTGCGCTACAATTCAGTGAATCTAATACCCGTAAACTGGAGGAAAACGGATTTGTCAGCCGAACTCCTTAATGGCACTCGTCTTGCAAAGCAGATCCGGAGCCAGATCCGGCGGAAGCTTAAAAAACTCACATTCACCCCGGGTCTTGCAGTTGTCCAAGTAGGAGACAATCCGGCATCAACACTCTACATCAAACATAAACAACGTGATTGTGAGAAAGTTCATTTCCATTCTGAAGTCCACCATCTATCAGCAGATGTCAGCCAAAGCGCGCTCATCCAACAAATTGAAACGTTGAACGCTCGCTCCGATATTCACGGGATGTTGGTGCAAATGCCGCTACCCGAAGGCATCGACAAAGAGACTGTTATTGATAGTATCCGTCCAGATAAAGACGCGGACGGTTTAAATCCTGTCAATTTAGGAAATTTACTCATCAACCGCGAAGGCGTTACACCTTGTACGCCGACTGGCATTATTCGTCTGATTGAACTGACAGGTGAAGCGATTGAGGGCAAACATGCCGTATGCGTTGGCAGAAGCCCGCTTGTTGGCAAACCTGTTGGGTTGATGCTCCTCAACCGCAATGCGACTGTTACGTATTGCCACTCTCGAACCCCAGACCTCGCAGCGCAGACGCGAAAGGCGGATCTCCTCATTGTGGCGATTGGTAGACCTGAATTTATCACTGCGGATATGGTGAAACCGGGTGCTACGGTTATTGATGTGGGCATTAATCACAGAGAGGGTCGCGCTGTCGGGGATGTCAAATTTGAGGAAGTTCAGGAAGTTGCAGGATTTATTACGCCTGTTCCGGGTGGTGTGGGTCCCATGACGCGCGCAATGTTATTAGAAAATACTTTGAAATTGGCGTGTAGATAGAGTTTCGGCACACAGGAGTGTGCCTACTACTTTTAAGCGATTGGAGGTTAGCATAGTGGCATTTCCAGGATTTGAGTTGAAAGATAAAGTGATGTTAGTGACCGGTTCCGGTAAAGGTATCGGCAGAGGGATAGCGATAGCGGCTGCGCAAATGGGGGCAAAAGTTATTTTGAACAGTCGCACACCGTCTGACCTTGAGGAGGTTGCAAGCGAAATTCGAGCCAACGGTGGTGAAGCGGCATCTGTTGTATTCGATGTTAGTGATATGGCACAAGTCGCCGAGGGTGCACAAGCGGCGATTGATGTATGGGGACGTGTGGATGTCCTCGTCAACAACGCCGGTACCAACCGCCCAAAACCGGCACTTGAACTCACTGAAGAGGATTGGGATGCAATCTATGATCTCAACTTGAAGGGACTGTTCTTCTTGACACAGACGCTTGTCAAGCCGATGATAGAGCGGGAGAACGGAAAGATTATCAATATCTCTTCGACGATGGGTCTGGTCGGTGGTCCGCTAAGGACGGCGTATTCGGGGAGTAAAGGCGGTGTCGTCCTGCTGACGAAAGGTCTCGCTGTTGAATGGGCACCCCATAACGTCACGGTGAATGCTGTGGCACCGGCGTTTACGCGCACCCCACTTGCCGATGTCCTCTTACAACGCAAAGAATTCTATGAAGATGTCGTCCGTCGCATTCCGATGGGACGGGTCGGTGAGGTAGACGAGGTTGTCGGTGCGGTGTTGTTCCTGGCCTCGGAGGCAGCGAACTGGGTAACCGGACAAACAATCGCCGTTGATGGCGGTTGGGTTGCATGGTAATTCTGACAAATATCAAAACCGATGGAAGAACATCTATCATGGAGGAACGTTAATGAGAAGTTTTTTTCTGATGACAGGTATCGCTCTTTTGATTCTCTGCCAATTGAGTTGCTCTCCTGACGAAGAACAGACAGAAATTGAAAACCCTGTTACGAGTGAACTCATCACAGGATTAAACGCAGCACCACTCTTGGGCGATGTCGTCTTAGAAAATATGTATGAAGATGAAGCCCGAAAACTCACAGATAAAACTCCCGTTCAAATCGTTACAGTCCTTGAAGGTACAAGCAGAGTCGTGCTTGAGGCGCGGTTCCGTGGCGTTCGAGATTTCGGTTTCGGATTTCCGCTCTACGAATGCGAACTGATGGACGCATCGGCTGAGGCTATGGGGGGCATTGCGCAAGGCATGTCTGGCAGTCCTGTCGGTCCGCCTGGACGTATCATGGGCGCGCTCGCTTATGGTAATGCGTTCCCAAAGACACCAACTCGGTTCTGGGTAACATCTATTGACGCGATGGAAGCGACAATAGATCATCAAACATTAGGTGGACTCCTTGATGCAGAACCTGCGCCTGCTGCCCCTGGTGTGGGCATTAATGCGACCTACGTCCCGGTTAAAACACCTGTAATGGTTACAGGCATACAGTCCCATAGGATTCAAGAACTCTCCTCACATCTCTCTGATTCACGCTACAATTTCATTGAATTGTTTGCCGATATCGGTAACGCGCCTGCGGCACCGCCGGCAGGGTCTTCACGGGGACTTGCTCCCGGGGATATGATAGGGGCAGCCATAGCAACAGGGGATATTGTCAACTCAATAGGCTTTGGAACCGTGACGCAAGTTTATGACGACAAATTTGTAGCGTTCGGACATCCATTTTTTTATGATGGTCAATCCGCACTGCCGGTATACAGAGCCGTTGTCAACGGCATCGTTCCGAACTATCAAATCTCCTATAAATCCGTCTCAGCTTATGGTAACCCCATTGGGACGATAACAAAAGATTTGACACCAGCAATCGTTGGTGAACTTGGGGCACCGCCTTCAATGATTCCTGTCAAGGTTTCTTACCATCCTGCCAACAGTGAAACAGCGATAGAAAAACATCATCAGGTGGCTTATGGTCAAGAATCGTTTATCTCGCTGGTCGCTGCGATTACACTCGACTCCCTTCGGATGGAGTTGAGCAACAGCACGATAGAAGGGACTGTCACGCTGCAGTTTGAAGAGACCAACGCGGTCTATACAGAGCCGTTCCGGCGAACTTCTCCAGTTGCGTTCTTAGATGTGTTGCTAAACGTAGACCAGATTGTCAGGTCCTTCGCCGATACACTCTCAAACAGTGCAGGCAAAGCGACGTTAAAAGCGGTGTCGATATCCCTCACGGACAAACCGCAAATCGCGAAGGCAGAGATTGCAGAGGTTATCGCGCCTGAGGAGATAATGCCGGGTGAGAGTATCACGGTTGGCATCACCTTAGTCCCGCACTGGAGCACTGCTGGGGCAGCGCGGACGATTCAGAGAGAGGTCGTTCTTGAGATTCCTGAAGATTTCCCCGCTGGCGAGGCGAATATCAATGTTTCTGCCAGTTCTTTCGACTTCTTCGGAGACCTTGGACCTATTGGACCCCCGCCGGGTGCTATTGTTGATTTCGGGTTTGGCGGTTTCGGGGATGAAGAGGAAAGACCTGTCCCCCAAACGCTCGACGAACTCATCAAACAGATGGAGGAAGATCAGATAGATCCCGGTTTAATCACAGTAACGCTAACGCCACCGGGTTCTGGTTTCCCGGGATTACCGCCAGACTTGCTGCCACCAGATGGCTTTCCACCATTAGACGGTTTGCTACCACCGGATGACGGTGATATGCCAGACGATGGTGAGGAAGACGGGGATGATGGCGAAATGCCAGACGATGGTGAAGAAGACGGTGATGGTAATGAGATGCCCGGAGATTTTCCATTCCCTGAAGGTTTTCCGGGGTTAGATGCATTAGGGATTCCAGAAGACGTTGAACCACCGGAACCTATTGAAGCGGAGCTCACTATCGACGGGTTTGTTGTAACGGGTTCGAGAGATACGACTGTTATGATAAAAGGTGAAGAGATGGATGCGGGTATGCTTCCGCCGATGGAAGGTGAAGCACCTATGGAGCCCGCTGAACCTGTGGAAGAGGAATAATTCCGAAGCCAATTACAAGGGCAGGTCATCGAACCTGCCCTTTTTCAATTTGTATAGGCAGCTCATTATGCTGGTGTACAGGCAACGGGTTTTCGTTGCACATAACACCGCACAATATCAATAATAAGCGAAATATCGTGCCGCGCGGATTCCAGTGAGGTATAGCACGTCTCACCTTCTGTAATACAGGCGTGGAAGTGCCGCAACTCCCGCACGAACGCGCCCTCCCATTCAACTGCAGGTGTCTTGCTATAGGTCGTGCCATCTGCATCTATGCCGTGTATTGTTACCTCTGATAGGATGCCTCGTGAAAAACCCGTCGGATAGGATACAATCACGCGCTTGTTATCCCCGTAGATTTCCAATGTCTCTCTAAAGTCCCACAGATCTGGAAGGTCTACCCACGTTGCGACGCAGCGTGCGCCGTTCGGATAGGCAAAAACGATTGTCACCCCACGTCCATCAGCCCAGACCTCCGCGCTAATAACTTTACTCGGTGAACCGAGCATCACCCGTAAACTATAGATGTCGTGGATCATGCTGCCTGCAAGCAGGTAGAACACCCGCTGTGCTTTGCTGTGGACATGGCTCTCAAGCCCGGCTTGTGATAACACGTCTCCGATGGCTTCTGCCTGTGCTTTTTCACGCGCCGCACCTGCCGGTTTAAACGCGTCGGGTGGTAAGTCGTTAAACCGTTCCACATCAAACTGACTCAGATGTAAGTTGTTATTTGGATGGAGGTGATTAATCTGAACGAAGCGATAACTCTCCATTGTATCGACTTCGCGCTTGGCGAGTTGAAAAGCGGGGTCATGCACCTTCATATAACCGGCTTGTGCCACGGTACCGGCTTTACGTTGTGCGGTGAGCATCCCGTCGATTTCTTGAAGCGAAAAACAGACAGGTTTTTCGATAAATACATGCTTTCCTGCTTCAAATGCAGCGAGTGCGACTTCCGTCTTCGGATCGCCGTGGCAAAGCAGCACGGCATCCACATCTGTAGCGAGTAACTCGTTATAGTCTGTAACATATTGTGGAACGTGGAACCGTTTTGCGACGGCGCGCGCCGCACCGCGAGAGAGATCACAAACGATTGGCACCTCGAATTCCCGATGAAGTGCGGTGAGGTTGGGAAGGTGATGTACCTGTGCAATCGCGCCACACCCGATAACACCTATCCGTATACGACTCATAGTTTATAGCCTCCAGTTAATAACGCGTTCTATTGCGTTTATCGTATCACGGACAGGAAATAGAGGCAAATTATAGTTTTGGGTTATGGGTTGTGGGTGGTCAGTAACGGTTGCGCCTATAGGAAGGGCGGAAGGTAGGAGTTAAGTTTGTGTTGCAGAGAAGTTGACAATAAATGCGAAAACCTACATAATAGAGCAGTAAAACCAGCAATAAGGTGGAACTATAGATATGGACATGGCAATGATCCCGTGGGAAATGGTGCTCTTGTGTGGTTTGTCTCTGTGCGTTGGATGGGGAATACGTGGCAACTTTGGACATGAATACGGTGCGGCACTTCCCGGCGCGCTCGCTGCAATGGCAATCGTCTTGCTCTCTGGGCGGGAGGATTGGTGGCGGCATGTCCATTACTTCGCGTTGTTTGGTGCGATAGGCTGGTCTTTCGGCGGCAGTATGTCCTATATGATGGTCGTCGGGTACAGTCACTCTTCACACTCACCGACTGTCCTTTACGGATTTGCGAATCTATTCGCCATCGGTTTTTTGTGGGCGGCTCTGGGGGGCGCAGGCACTGCGCTGCCAGCGTTTTTGACGCACACGCAGTTATCCTTGTTTTTTGTGCCGATCGCTGCTGTGTTTATCGGTTGGTCGCTCCAAGCGGTGATTATTGATTGGGTTCTCACACCAAGACGCATGCAGCGACACGAAAGTCCGCTCTACTGGTATGACACGGATTGGGTGTCGGCACTGGTGGCCATAGTCGCTGCGATTATCGTCGCGCTTTTCCGTGGTGGTTTGGACATGGGCACGAACCTCGTCTTGTATCTGGGCATCAGTTGGTTCGGTGGGTTTTTGCTGCTGGTAAACATTTGTCGCCTCCGTATGACACCACCGCGTGGGGACAACTGGGCGGGTTGTGTCGGTATGGTTATCGGAATCTTGGGATACTGTTCGCGTTATGAACTCGGCGGCGTGGCTTTCGCTACGCTGATGACAGGGTTTGCAGGCGGCGTTGCCTTCTCATTTGGGCAATTATTGAAACTCATCTATATCCGAACAGGACTCCAAACGAACTGGCACAGCGTTATGGAGCAGACACAAGGGTTCTTGTTCGGCATCGGGATTGCTGTGACGTTCGGCTTGCTGCTGAACCGAGCACCCACCTTAGAGGTTGATCCAAATTTCCCACAGTGGATGGAAATATTTACTGTATTCTGCGTACTTGTTGCCTTGACGTACGTCAATTATCGGAAGGCAGCGGGGACATGGGTGGAGCAGGTTGAGGGCTTACCAGAACGACTCTTTGGGCTGCCCGTTGTGGGATGGTTCCGACACTCACGCCGATGGATCGGGTGGTTTGAACTTTTCTATATCGGTGTCGGGGTTGCTTGTGTCTGGCTTTTGACAGTACATTTCCGAGAACCGCTTGCCTTTATCCCGACGAGTTGGCTGGGAAAAGGGCAGCTCCTCTACCTTGTACTTCTCTGGTGGATGGTTATTTTCAATTTTGAACGCGCACTGGTCGGTTTCAGTCCACATCGCTTGGTAACAGAAGGTGTGATTATTCTCAATGGGATTATTTGTACCGTGCTGATGGTACTGGGTCCACAGTTGGTTCCGAAACAGACCGGAAGTGTCTTTTCGTTCACCGATTGGACGCTGCGGACATCTCTCTGGGGGATAGTAGCACTGATAGGAACGACGGTTATTTTCTGGGTTATCAAGCACGCGCTCTATGGACAAACACATGCGCCGGGTGCGTCGCTTCATATCCGTTTTGGACCGGATTCCAATGCCCCGAAAGAAAAACCGAAAGTGGGAGCACCGCATCCATAGATAATTGTTATACCATTTCTAAAAGTTTATCTCGCATTAACCGAACCCACTCACACCACACCCGGTAGGTGCGGTTTCTAACCGCACCGAGCAGTGCTGAAAAATAGTCAACCTTTTAAGAGGAATTATCAATTAGAATTGGTATTATACCACTTCTAAAAGTTTATATCGCATTAACTGCCCTTTAATGCAAAGGTTAAAGCATAATGCTACAAGCCTGCACAAACTAAAGTTTATGCTACAATTTCAATTAGAATTGGTATTAGTTATCGGTAACTGGGAAATTGGCGAGGTTAGAAACCTCGCCAGCAGAGGTGCCTGTGTCCGTGCTGAAAAAAATAAGATTGTCATGCGTCCCGATTTGTGTTATAATTTCCATACATCTATCAGCAAGTACTATCACCGCTAAAAGGAGGTATCGAACAGTGAATAAAGAAGACTTAATTCTTCAAAAACTTGAGTCTATGGACACAGAACTAAAAAACGTCCGTTCCGAAATAAGGGACGTCCGTTCCGAAATAAAGGACGTCCGTTCTGAGATGAATGATAGGATGGACAAGATGGACACCAAGTTACAGGACGTAGATGCTGAGATCAGGGAGATACGAGATGATGCCTCGGAAATGAAAATCAATCAAGCGAAACATGCCGGGGATCTACATACTTTAGAGGCAAAAATGGATGGTAAATTCCAGACGTTGAATACTAAACTTGATGGTCTTATAGAAAACACGCGCGACCGGAGAGTAGACGCAAACGAGCGTTGGAAAATCGGGGGTATTATCGTCTCGTGTGGTATTGCTGTTGTTTCGTTAATCCTCTCTATTCTCACAAGAATTGGGCAGTAGGTATGACCCGATAGTTAACTTTCACGCCAGCAGCTGCCCGATTATTTTATCTCCCTACTCCTTTCTGTCGATACACTTGCCCACCTTTGACCACGACAATTGGTTCTAACTTCTTTTTCCCAATCCGCACCTGATCGTGTGCATCTGTGAGTTGGAATTCGCCCTCTCGCAGTTCAAAAATCACGGCATCCCCCCAGGCATCAACAGCTAATGTCCCCACTTGTCCCGGCATCAATATAGTTTCAGCGGGAATGCTTGTGACCTTCGCAAGTGCGTCGTCAAGCGACATGCCGAGATGTAGGAATTTATTTACGACATTCACGAGATCGTAAACGGGACCGTCAACGTTGTAGGTATGCAAATCCGATGAGAGTGTTGTGGGTTCAACGCCTTGCGCCATCGCTTTCTGAACAACATCCCAACTGAAAGACCCCGCCCCGTGTCCGACATCAAAGATAACACCGCGTTCTATGGCGGCATGGACGGCATCCCGAATCCTGCCGTTTTCATCCAAAATACCACATTCCATACCGTGGAAGCAGTGGGTTAGAATATCACGCGCTCCCATCAGTGCTAATATATCATCAATAGATTCACACCAAGCGTCTTGCGGATGGACCATTATAGGGAGTCCTGCAGCGTCAGCGGCTTCACGTGCCCTGTGCAACGGCAACATCTGTGCCCTTGCACCGACGATACTCTCCCGCGTCAAGCGGACTTTGACCCCTAAGATGATGTCGCGATGCTGCTCTATCATTCGGCACGCCTTTCCGACATCGGCATAGTCAGGATTTTCCAACTCTCCAATCTCTTGCGTGAGCATGCCTTGCGAAGAGATATTCAATTGCGCCAAGATACGTGTGTCGCTGACATCAATGACGTATTTACGGAAACCGGGGAATGTATCCGCGCCTGCGGACCCAGCATCAACGACTGTCGTTGCCCCACGCGCCAGACAGGTCGGGTCGGGTTCGATTCCAAAGTGGCTTACACCGTAAAAGACATGAACGTGTAAGTCGATGAGGCCGGGTGTAACGAAACACCCTTCTGCATCCAGTACCTCTCTCGCTTCGGATGTTGGCATCGCATCGCTGATTGCTGAGACGCGTCCGTTGGCGAATCCGACATCTTTGCGGGCATGGATGCCTTGGGCAGGATCGACGACGGTTCCGTTTTTAATGATTAGGTCGTAGTTCATAATAAATGTTCGGTGCGGTTAGAATGCACATCGCATTTGGTCGAGTACGCCGCAAAACCGCACCTACCTTCATGGGGAAAATGGTGAGTGAATATAGAGGTTTGTTAGTGCGTGCTTTCACGGTTTGTAATCGGACACCAGCGTGTCATAAGTAGGTAATCAAAAAGTGCCGACTCGGCTTCGGGTGTGTCAATCCGTTTGAGTGCGAGGACGGCATTATCTCGGACGTAGCGATTCTCGTCGGCAAATGCCTTTGTCAGCACGGGGATTGCATCGCTTGCGGCGGGTCCAATCTGTGCCAATGCCAATGCCGCTTCAAACCGTGCCTGTCCGTCCCCATCACTGATTAGCATGTCGCAGAGCACAGGGAGCGCGGGGCTTGCAGCCGGACCGATACCACCGAAGGCTTCGGCGAGATAGCGACGGACTTCAACGGAATTGTCCTTTGTCCGTTCCATCAAGGCGGGGATAGCAGGTTCGGCATCTACACCTATTTGTGCTAAGGCGTAGGTGGCTTCAACACGAACGGCATCCTCGGCGTGTTGTAATGCCTCACTCAAGGCGGAGACAGCAGGTGTCCCGACTGCTGCTAATGCATAAGCAGCCATCCGTCGCATGATTTGGTCTTCAACACCAAGCACTTCAATCAGTTGGGGAACAGCAGGTGCGCCGATAGCTCCGAGAGCGTACGCGGCATTCAACCGAACAGGTTCATAAACATCACACAGTGCCTGAATGAGGTGTGGAATTGCTTCTGCTGCGGATTCACCTAACATCCCTATTTCGTCAGCGGCGTCGGAACGGAGAGAGGTATCCTCATTACCCAATGCTGTGATGTGTTTTGACAGATTTCCATTGGAAACCGGCTGCGCTGCATGCCCGTTGGATTCTCCTGCCATCCAGTTCCAGACGTGCCGCCATGTGCCTTGATGCCGCGGGATTGCCGGATCGCCGTTTTCCAGTCTCCAGTGCGGATTGGTTACGTTCCATTCGGGTGCCCGCGGTGCGTCCATCCGAACGAACTGGAACTTCATCATGTAGCGCGTTTTGTCGGTCAGATTCGCCATGGCGCGATGCCACAGGTCAAAGTGGATAATCGTTATCGTCCCCGCTGCGCCACTGAGTGCTAACTCACCATCATTATTTTTCGTGATGCGAGTGCTATAGTACTGCGTTCCGGGTAAAACGGCTGAGGGTCCGATTTCGACCGGCGAATCTTGGGGGTAGTAGAACGCCATTGCCCAACGCGGACAATGATGGCGGACTTTCTGATAACCCCAATAACTATCCTTGTGGAATCCTTGTCCATCGCTGTGTGGATTGTTGCGATGCGGATGCCGATGGGAATGCATGGCGTAATTCTCGCCGAGAATACTTGTGAACGCACCTCGGACGGCTGGATCTTCAAAAACAGCTTGCAACTCTGGGACGCGCGGCAAGATGTTGTTCCCTAAATTCCCTTCTTTTTCTGTGTATTCCTGCGTTTTACGATAGATGGTTTCATGAAAACTCCGCGGCAGATCGGTTTGGACGGTGAGATGTCCATTCACGATAAACTCCCGCAGCTGCGCGTCGGTCAGTTTGCTGTGCTCGCTCATAAGTGGCTTGGCTTGCATAGTTAAAACCTCCAATACAACAATGATAATATAGGAAAAAAAAGAGATCAAGCGGAATTTACCAGAGGCGATGTTGAATCAGTCTATTCTTCGTGAAAACGGACGTGAATATAGTTTTAACTTAACGATATATTTCTTCGTAATTTCCCTTAAAAATGTTACACTGGTGTAACATTTTGTGTTGGGTGTGTAACGTTAGAGAACATAGTGGTCGTAAGGGTTTGTTGATGTTTCATTCCCGATTTTCTGTTGTGAAAAAAATAATTTGGTAGAAAGTGTAACATTAATCCGCCACATCCGTTTGTGTTGGTTCTTGGTTTTCAGGGTTATCGAACAGATCGGCAACCTGAGCGATTTTCTCAGGGTTTCCGAGCAGATAAACTTCGTCATCAAGCTCAATCCGTAGTTCGTCGTGCGGATTCGTTAAAATCTGTTCATTGCGTCGGACTGCTAAGATCGTCACCTCGGAGGTCCCTCGTAAAGCGATTTCTGTCAAGGATTTCCCAACAAAAGGTGATTTCGGATCGACCCATAGGACTGCAATCTCAAAGTCAGGGAAATGCACCTTCAGGTCGGAGGCGGATGATGTGTCCTCGGGCGGTGTACGGAACATCTTATACCCATCAGCCCGGACCTCGGCAATGAACTGTTCGATCTGATCATGCGGGATGAGATATTCCATC
This sequence comes from Candidatus Poribacteria bacterium, assembly GCA_028820845.1. Taxonomy (NCBI): domain Bacteria; phylum Candidatus Poribacteria; species Candidatus Poribacteria bacterium. The sequence continues at coordinate 117,245 of JAPPII010000092.1, read as the reverse complement.
AACACCCGCGTGAAAATTTCGACGGATGTCTCGAACTCCTCTGGAATCACTTCTTTTGCCCCGATACGATATAGCGGTTCGACTTCAGCAAGATGGCGCGTTCTGGCGATAATGTGCGCCGTTGGATTCAAGGCGTGGGCGGCTGCCACGATTCGACGCGAGGCGGCATCATCAGCAATGACGACGACAACAACTCGCGCTGCTTTGATGTTCGCATGGTGAAGTACGGCGTCGTGAATAGCATCACCGTAGAAAATCGGCTCACCATTGGCTTGTTCCGTTCGGACGATTTCGGGATTCATTTCGACGATGACATACGGGATGTCTGCCGCCCGGGCGGCTTTTGCGACGTTTCGTCCGTTGACGCCGAAACCAATAATGATGACATGGTTCGTCCGCTCAGTATTTTGCGTTGCAGCGATGGGTTTTAATCCTGACACGAGTCGTCTTGGGAGCGGCAATCGTAGTATCCCACCGGCGACATGCGGTGCTGCCGAGATGATAAAGGGTGTTACAGCCATCGTTACAACCGAAACAGCGAGAAACAGGTTGTAATTTGCGTCACTGAGCAAGCCGTGTTCGATACCCGATTTCGCGAGGATCAACGCAAATTCTCCTACCTGACTGAGTGTGAGTCCCGCCAGAATCGCCGTGCGTAGCGGGTATCCGAGCATCGAGGTTACTCCGCCCGCAATGATGCTTTTTACAACGAGAACACCGATTGTCAGTCCTGCAATCAACAATGGCTTTTCAAAGAGTATGTGAAAATCGAGTAACATCCCGACTGACACAAAGAAGAAGCTGGTGAACACATCCCGAAACGGTGAGATGTGACCGAGTGCGTCGTGGCTCGACTCCGATTCGGAGACGATTAGTCCTGCGAGGAAGGCACCAAGTGCCAAAGACACGCCGAAACGCGATGTCAACCAGACGACGGCGAGGCAGATTGCGAGAACGCTCAACAAGAAGATCTCTCGGCTGCGCGTTCGCAGGACTTGCGATAGAATGCGCGGCACGATGTATTTTGCCCCAACAAACACCACAGCAATCATCGCGACACCTTTTACCAACAGTAAAATGAGTGCCCTGCTCATGTCTCCTGCGTGTCCGGCAAGGATTGGCGTAATCAGGATCATCGGGACGATGGCAATATCCTGAAAAATCAGGATTGCCAATGCTGTGCCTCCATGCGGCGTTCTTGTTTCATCACGCTCTTGTAGCAATTTCATCACGATCGCCGTGCTGCTAAGGGCGGCGAGGCAACCGATAAAAAGCGATGCGTTGATCGCCTGTCCGAAGTGCCAAGCGAGTGCAAACGCCGCGAGCAGCGTCAATCCGACCTGTAATGATCCCCCTATCAACACTGCTTGCTTAATCTGAAGCAGATGTTTCAGTGAAAATTCGATGCCGATGGTGAACAGCAGTAAAATGACCCCAATCTCGGCTAGGATTTCAACTTCGTGGTCAGCCCGAATTAGCTCCAATCCGTGAGGCCCTGCAATCAATCCTGTCACGAGGAAGCCAACGATCGAGGGCACCCCCAATCTATGACAGATGAGTAGAACGCCAATTGATAAGCCGAATATGATGCAGATGTCATAAAGTAAAGGGATTTCCATAGTTCATTCCAAATTGTGATGCGTTGTGCGTATTAAGTATCGGTCGATTTCAATTCCCTTCGAGCGGGAAAGTGTGTTTAGATGGGTGCTGGGTTATGAGTTGTGGGTTAAGAGTTCCATTCCGTTCGAGCGTGAAAAGGGAAGCAAAGAAACGAATGAAGAAGAATCGGGCAAGCAGCTGGAGGGAAAGGCATTAGATTATTTCAGTTATTTCAAGAAGAGCGCAATAAGTGCAATGATGGCTGCTCCAACAGCAGTAGCAGTCGTGATAACCTGCCAGACACTCGCTCTGTCTTCTTGTCTCCCTTCAAACTTACCTTTTATCCACGCAACATCGGTTTCAACAGAACGGAGTCGTATGTCTATGTGATTAAGCCGTTTGTTTAATGCTTCAAAACCTTCTTTCATTAATTTGGATAGTTCATCTATCGTCGTCATAACAATATCTCCAATACAACAATGATAACATATCAAAGAAGAGAGGTCAAGCGGAATTTGCTGCAGGCACAGCGGCAGTCAATTGTCGAATTGTCTGAATGCACGTCGCATGAATCAGAATCAACGGTATTCATGCCTTAGGGCATGAACCGGGTATTCATGCCGTGTGGCATGAACCGGGGTCGAGTACGCCGCAAATGGCGGATTTTCGCGGATGACACGGATGACGCGGATTTTTGGATATTTTGTTGTCAGAACTGTGATTTATATGATTATAAGATTTGTTCGTCTGAATCGCGGATTGACGCGGATGTTTAGATATTCGTCATCCGCAACCGATTCGGGGTCTGATTTTATAGCAAGGTCGTTTATTTTTCTTTTCGTTTCCATTCCCTTCGATCGGGAAAGGGTAGGCGAAGGTTGGAAGATGGAAGGGAGGAGGGATGGATATCCCTCCTCCCTTCGATTGGGAAAGTGTGTTCAAAAATTGCTTATCGCTCTTCGCTGACCGTTTACCGCTGTTTGCTTTTCGGTATGCGGTTGGCGGTATGCGATATGCGGTTCCCATTCCCTTCGAGCGGGAAAGTGTGTTCAGACTTTCTCGCGAATCGCGTACCGCGGACCGCTATTCGTTCTTGTTTCCATCCGGTTCGATTGGGGAAATGGGCTCAAACCGGTTTGCGGTACGCTAATTGCGGTTCGCGATGAGTTTCAATTCCCTTCGAGCGGGAAAGTGTGTTCAGACTTTCTCGCGAATCGCGTACCGCGGACCGCTATTCGTTCTTGTTTCCATCCGGTTCGATTGGGGAAATGGGCTCAAACCGGTTTGCGGTACGCTAATTGCGGTTCGCGATGAGTTTCAATTCCCTTCGAGCGGGAAAGTGTGTTCAGACTTTCTCGCGAATCGCGTACCGCGGACCGCTATTCGTTCTTGTTTCCATCCGGTTCGATTGGGGAAATGGGCTCAAACCGGTTTGCGGTACGCTAATTGCGGTTCGCGATGAGTTTCAATTCCCTTCGAGCGGGAAAGTGTGTTCAGACACAACTCGCTCCTTTCAATCTAATGGAGGTTCACACAAGTTTCAATTCCCTTCGAGCGGGAAAGTGTGTTCAGACTTTTTTTATAGTATTTAACACAAAAGGTTTTGAAATAGTTTCAATTCCCTTCGAGCGGGAAAGTGTGTTCAGACTGGAATGATGATTCTTTTGAAGAAATCAAAAAAATAGTTTCAATTCCCTTCGAGCGGGAAAGTGTGTTCAGACTGGTGCCGCTGACGGGTTGCCGGTGTCTGTTGACGGAGCATTGTTTCAATTCCCTTCGAGCGGGAAAGTGTGTTCAGACAACCTGCCACACTTCAAATTGAAGGAGACACACCGTGTGTTTCAATTCCCTTCGAGCGGGAAAGTGTGTTCAGACTTGATATTGTAAACTGTATTCTCGGACGTTATAAGTTTCAATTCCCTTCGAGCGGGAAAGTGTGTTCAGACCTCCCAGGTGGCGAGGTGGCCATTGAGGTTGAAATTTCGTTTCAATTCCCTTCGAGCGGGAAAGTGTGTTCAGACTATAATTGTGAACATGGCGAATACTGGTTTACAATTTACGGAGTTTCAATTCCCTTCGAGCGGGAAAGTGTGTTCAGACTTTCCGCAAATGCGATAATAGAGGAAGGGGCAATCGTGTTTCAATTCCCTTCGAGCGGGAAAGTGTGTTCAGACATGCTGCACGAAGTTCTAACTGCTTTTTGCAATGGTTTCAATTCCCTTCGAGCGGGAAAGTGTGTTCAGACCGTTCGTCACCGCTCTTGAGCGGGGTCGCGAGGAACTCGTTTCAATTCCCTTCGAGCGGGAAAGTGTGTTCAGACTATACAAAAAGGCAGTGCTGAATGCAGTCAAAAATGGTTTCAATTCCCTTCGAGCGGGAAAGTGTGTTCAGACAAGAAAAAATTAACTTACTTGAATCTAACGGATATGTTTCAATTCCCTTCGAGCGGGAAAGTGTGTTCAGACTTCAACTCCAAGGAACCATCGTCTACAGTGTAGACATCTGTTTCAATTCCCTTCGAGCGGGAAAGTGTGTTCAGACTATATGAGGTCCCAGGGAGTACGCTTGATCAGAGCGATGTTTCAATTCCCTTCGAGCGGGAAAGTGTGTTCAGACCAGTAAGGAGGATGTGTCCCACCGAGCTTAGACTGTTTCAATTCCCTTCGAGCGGGAAAGTGTGTTCAGACTTCTTAATCGACTCCGTTACTGCTCCCGTCGTGGAGTGTTTCAATTCCCTTCGAGCGGGAAAGTGTGTTCAGACGAAGTCAACGGCTTCATCTATGACGAAGGAATAACAATAAGTTTCAATTCCCTTCGAGCGGGAAAGTGTGTTCAGACTGGTTGTCGCAATGGCAATCTTTTTACCTTTCCTGTTTCAATTCCCTTCGAGCGGGAAAGTGTGTTCAGACCCACACTTCAAACAAAGGAGTTTAGAATGTTAGACCAAGTTTCAATTCCCTTCGAGCGGGAAAGTGTGTTCAGACTGGCCCAAGAAAATGGGTTAAAAGTGCAACACGTTTTTCGAGTTTCAATTCCCTTCGAGCGGGAAAGTGTGTTCAGACTCCAATTAGGGAGTATGAGCCATGACGACCTTCATAAGTTTCAATTCCCTTCGAGCGGGAAAGTGTGTTCAGACCAGTATGGGCTGACAAAGTTCCTCCGACACCAGTAAGTTTCAATTCCCTTCGAGCGGGAAAGTGTGTTCAGACGAAAAGCCTCAAGAATGAGGATGTCCTCCTGTTCCTGTTTCAATTCCCTTCGAGCGGGAAAGTGTGTTCAGACAATCCTTCTATGCAGGGCCCGGCGGAGACGCCGAACGTTTCAATTCCCTTCGAGCGGGAAAGTGTGTTCAGACAGTGTGTCAAGGTTTTTTATATAAAATACCGTCCGCGTTTCAATTCCCTTCGAGCGGGAAAGTGTGTTCAGACCGGAAAGAAATGAAGTTAATCACGGGCCTTTGTGCGTTTCAATTCCCTTCGAGCGGGAAAGTGTGTTCAGACAGAACACTATGCGTGAAGTGTTTTCTGACGTCTCCTAAGTTTCAATTCCCTTCGAGCGGGAAAGTGTGTTCAGACTTGTCTGGAAGACCGCGTAATGGTTTGCCAGACCAAGCTCTTTATGTTTCAATTCCCTTCGAGCGGGAAAGTGTGTTCAGACCAATCCGCGCTTCGCACGAAGTAGCCGTGAGGCATCTCAGTTTCAATTCCCTTCGAGCGGGAAAGTGTGTTCAGACCCACATACACGGGACTTCTCGCTATCGGCATCCCCGATGGTTTCAATTCCCTTCGAGCGGGAAAGTGTGTTCAGACTTGATAAATACAAACCATGGCGAACGTGGGCATCCAAAGTTTCAATTCCCTTCGAGCGGGAAAGTGTGTTCAGACACATCCTCATTACTTTAAAGTAGAATTAGATGGCGCGTTTCAATTCCCTTCGAGCGGGAAAGTGTGTTCAGACTGTTAATGAAATCGTTCAACTGAACGACAACGGGATACGTTTCAATTCCCTTCGAGCGGGAAAGTGTGTTCAGACAAATGTCGGCGGTTGACGTAGGCGGGTATGTGAATGTTTCAATTCCCTTCGAGCGGGAAAGTGTGTTCAGACTATAGGGATGAACTACACAGCGCGTGAATTAGGAATCACGTTTCAATTCCCTTCGAGCGGGAAAGTGTGTTCAGACAGACTTGCCTCTAAAGGTTAGGGAGGCGATTCTTAGTTTCAATTCCCTTCGAGCGGGAAAGTGTGTTCAGACACGGGATAGTATTGCGGTCCAAGTGGCAGAACTGGTTTCAATTCCCTTCGAGCGGGAAAGTGTGTTCAGACGAGGTTGTTTAACAACAACTCGTTCTTTTAACGCCGTTTCAATTCCCTTCGAGCGGGAAAGTGTGTTCAGACTCCGTGCCAACATTGCGTTGGCGGATCCCGAAACAGTCGGATTTATAAATGTTTCAATTCCCTTCGAGCGGGAAAGTGTGTTCAGACTACTGTATGGTACCGCCTCACGATCATTGAGTCCCATGTTTCAATTCCCTTCGAGCGGGAAAGTGTGTTCAGACGAATTGAAAATGAAGAATAAGCTCGAGGTTTTTGTTTTGTTTCAATTCCCTTCGAGCGGGAAAGTGTGTTCAGACTCGGCAGCACGACAACGGTGACGTCGGTGGAAGAGGTTCTGTTTCAATTCCCTTCGAGCGGGAAAGTGTGTTCAGACCAATAACCAACCAATCCGCTGGAAAAAAGAAGAATACTGTTTCAATTCCCTTCGAGCGGGAAAGTGTGTTCAGACATTTTCTATAAAATGTTAAAAAGATTTTTTGGAATCGCGTTTCAATTCCCTTCGAGCGGGAAAGTGTGTTCAGACACACGGAGATGTCCTTACGGCAAACGATCCACGCAAAAAAGTTTCAATTCCCTTCGAGCGGGAAAGTGTGTTCAGACGGCTGTCTCGCTTTTGGAGAAACTTCTGGAGAAATGTTTCAATTCCCTTCGAGCGGGAAAGTGTGTTCAGACCGAAACCTATTACAGCTTTGTGGAAGCTCAATTGTTTCAATTCCCTTCGAGCGGGAAAGTGTGTTCAGACAGGATTATCGTTCCCGCATAACAAGGGGAAAATAGTTTCAATTCCCTTCGAGCGGGAAAGTGTGTTCAGACCAGATAGCGAGCGGGTCAAGGTGTCTTTGCCTAAATTGGGTTTCAATTCCCTTCGAGCGGGAAAGTGTGTTCAGACGGAGGAAAAAGCAATGAAAGTAGACGTTTTGGGATTAAGTTTCAATTCCCTTCGAGCGGGAAAGTGTGTTCAGACAATTTGAAACTTAAAAATTTACCTCCCGCCTGAAAAAAGTTTCAATTCCCTTCGAGCGGGAAAGTGTGTTCAGACCGGAATTTTATATTTTGGTTGAAGCTTAAAAATCTTAGTTTCAATTCCCTTCGAGCGGGAAAGTGTGTTCAGACTCACCCCTTTTTGCATCCAGGCCAGACGGGGAGCCGTAGGCACAAAACCAAACGCGAACTGCGCGAGGCTTTTTTGCCTCAAAATTCTATCCCAAAAATCCCATGAACCCTTGTAAACATTGATCCAAACGCGGTTTTTTTGAAAAAACCATCGAGAATCCAAATGCAGTATGGGTTCTTGGGCAATTTGTGATACACACGCGCACCCTCAATAAATCGCGTTTGGAATACCGTATTAAATATTATACTAAATCCGCAAAAATGTCAAATTTTTTCTGAAAAATTCAGCTGAGCCTGCCTTTTGAGCATAAGGTCATGCGTGGATGGGCACGGGGGCCATCCACGCATGAAGTAAAGCGTTTTTAGACATCAATGAGAAATGGTCTATAGATCTCATCTTCGCCCATAATCACACGTGCCAAATGCCTGACCTGAAGTTCAACACAACGCAGGTAGTTCGTTTTCTCCTTGCGTATCGGGTGCTGAAACGTCTGCTGCATCCGTCCATAGTACCCAGTCAGAAAGCGATCCAATGCCTCTTTCGTGAATCGGATGCCTTTGTTAGTTTGCTCAAAATCTTCGGGTTTAACCCGATTGTTGTTAATCAGTGAAAGCACATATCCGTCAACAATAATCTGGCGGAACTCTTCCATCATGTCCGATGCGAGTGCTGCATGTCCGTGCTTGGGTTGATGGAAATATCCGCAGTATGGATCGAATCCGACGACATGGGTGAAGGTATAGACATGGTTGTGTAAGAGTGTATAACCGAGTGAAAGCATGGCGTTAATTGGGTCGGGTGGTGGTCGGAATTGTCGGGATGTGAAGCCCCAATCGTGGCGTAGCAGTTGCCGGAATGCGCGGTAATAGGCGGCTGTGCCCGTGCCTTCGTATCCGAGCAGCGATTCCAAATTCTTCGCACGTTCAAGTTTTTGCACGGTTTGACGCACAGAACGGATTGCTGACTTAATTTCGGCATTTTGGGTGCGCTGTCGTTGGCAAAATCGGATGGCGTTTGTGAGTTTGCCGCGAACGAAACACTTCGCTAACGCCACACAATGCTTTGAATCTGTAGCAACGGCGTACTGTTGTTGGCGTACGCGTGTATCTTTGCCATACGCGGGTTGGAGTTTTCCTTTATACTTTCCGCGTGAGGAGAGAAAAGAGACTGGGATGCTTTTATCAAGCAGGTATCCCATCGTCGGTGTTGTGATGTGTCCATTGCCGAAGATAACGACTTCATCCAATTGGACAATTGGGATTTCCTGAAGGACCTCGCGTTCTTTTTTCACGAGGATTTGGTTTCCGGATTTGTGGAGCATTGCGCCTTGTTGGGTGATGTAAAGGATTGCCATTTGATGCCTCCTAAAGATTAACGGGTAATGAATTGCCCTACTACAAACGGTTTGGTTCGTAGTAGTGCGATTTATCGCACGTCTTCCGCTTAACAACGGGCAATGAATTGCCCTACTACAAACGGTTTGGTTCGTAGTAGTGCGATTTATCGCACGTCTTCCGCTTAACAACGGGCAATGAATTGCCCTACTACAAACGGTTTGGTTCGTAGTAGTGCGATTTATCGCACGTCTTCCGCTTAACAACGGGCAATGAATTGCCCTACTACAAAC
>JAPPII010000092.1:104411-108470 GCA_028820845.1 Candidatus Poribacteria bacterium | reverse complement strand
ACGGGCAATGAATGGTTTCCCTACTACAAACGGACTGGTTCGTAGTAGTGCGATTCATCGCACGTTTTGGAATTACCGATTTAAATTCTTAAAATTCATAAAGTTTGTGCTACGTCCGTTGTTTTAAACGTTCGCCGAACCGTGTGGCGATGTTTTTGCCTCGCTGCGTTACAAGTCTGCCTGAGCGTACGACTTGTGATGTGCCGTTTTTCAGGACCTGTTGGACCTGGTTTTGCAAGACTTTTGACCGGGAGTCGGGGATAGGCTGGTAGCAGCCATCACCGTCAAAGATATGTCCGAGGAATTCAACCCCAGTGTCGAAGCGTTCGATTTGTGTCTTCTCTGGGTTGAAAGTTAACTTGAGCCGTTCCAATTGTCTTTGAGCGTATGCAAGAGCGTGGTGTGCTCTGCCTTCACTTCGGCAGAGGATGAGCAGGTCGTCTGCGTATCGGACAAGCCGTATGCCTGATCGTGTCATCGCCTTATCGAAGGGATGCAGATAGATATTCGCTAATAGTGGTGAGAGGGGCGAACCTTGGATGATACCGATTTTCCGGGGTTGGCTCATCCGTTCTTTCACCATACTTCCTACAGTCGGTGCAGCGAGTGCGGCGACAACCAACGGTGCGGCAATGAGCAGGTGCTTCGCTGCGAGCGGTTTCCATAACCGCTTTGCATTGGCAAGTAGGAGAAGCAGCCCGTCTCTCCCTAAGTTCATTAGCATCTCTTTTCCCGGTTGTGCTAACGGACCGGGCATCGTAGTCATCTCGGATGCGTCGACTGCCCAGTCGTCTTCTGTCAATCCATTCTCATACTCGTTGTAGTGTCCAAAACTTGGCGTACGATTCAATATTTGGTTAATCACGCTTTCAACGCCTTCACCGATATGATGCACCGTGTTTTCGAGATGCGTGCCCCATGTTGGAAATTTGGGGGGTCGTAAAACGCCGCCCATATCCAACCACATCTGGATGAGCCGAAGGATCGCCGGTTCTTTCAGCGATGCCCGGAGAAAGCGCATCAGGATACGCGTATCCATTTCGTCGAAGAACCTCTCCAGGTCAGCATGAACGACCCATTCATAGCCCTCTGCCCGGATGGCAGTGACTTCCGCGATAGCATGTGGAACGCCGCGATTGGGACGATAGGCGAAACTACATTCAAGAAATTTCGCCTCGTAAATCGGCGAGATGAGATCACAAACCGCACGCTGCACAATCCGATCTTTTAGGGTTAACACAGAGAGTTCGCGTGTGGTGCCGTTCGACTTCTTCATCGTGAATTTTTGAATCGGAAGTGGGTAATACCGTTCTTCGGCGAGTTCACGCGAGAGTTGACGGAGATGTTTCGCGAGGTTTGCCTCGAACTGTTGAAGGGTGACCCCGTCGCTACCGGGGCCGCCCTTGTTGCTGCGGACCTTCCGCCACGCGGCATGTAGGGTTTCGGGTTGACAGAGTTGTGTTGAAAGTGAGATACTTGGTGTACAATAATTAAGCATGGAAATCCTCCTGTTTATTTAAGACTGTCTTAATCAGATGTGATTCGTTTAAAAAGCGGACGTGCTATGGCACAGCCTAACAGGCTATGCTACAAGAGATGCACAAGCTAAATGAAGATTAATTATTTAAATTCGGTAATTCTTTCCGGATGCCCCAACTTGTTGGGGACGCGGTTCAGCGAAACATTCCCGAACAAGTTCGGGCATCCAGATGTTGGATATTACCGAATTATTTTCTTAAACTTCATAAAGTTTGTGATACAAAAGAGGCACGGTCTCCTAACAGGCTATGCTACAAGGAAAACACAAACGAACAGTTTGTGATACAAAAGAGAAGTCTGTGTGAGTCTTAAGTGAATTGTTTTGGGATGATTGAAAAAGGTACAAGACAATGATTAGACGTATGTATAGAGTCTGCAAGGGAGGAAAAGGATAGTAAAAAATTAAAAAAGGTTTAAATGAGGTTTAAAAAAATAATTCAGCAATCGACGGGCAATAAATTGCCCTACTACGAACGGGGCCGCTTGTAGTAGTGCGATTTATCGCACGTTTTGGAATTACCAATTTAAATTCTTAACTTTCATACAGTTTGTGGTACAAAAGAGGAGTCTTAAATCTCGGCGATAATTTGTAGCAGCAGTCGCTTGCGGGAATGCTGTTTTCGGAGGTCTTCCAGATAAACAGTCCACTGATCTTCCTGACCGAGGTCCTGATAGATTCCGCTTAACGCCGTCAGATACCCCAAAACTTTCTCGTAAGCTTCACGTTTTCGGGCGTGTATGCTCTGTTCAATCAGGCGTTGATAGAGGGTGATAGCGGTGTCAGGTTGGGGGTCTCTGATACGGGCAATCAGTTTTTCGGCAAACTCTGGAATGCTTGTGGCTATTGGGCTCTGCAAGAGGCGCGTGTATTCATCAATAGATAACGGGAATTTTTCAAGTGTCCGCCACGCTACAGCACTTTGTTGGTATACAAAGAGGGCGTATATCAATCGATAAGTTTCACCCTCCTCTTGTGCCAGACGGAGATACTGTTGGGTTTTGCCGGCGTCCAAATACAGTGCCAGTAGCAGTTGAACGTGTGCTGACCGATCTGGGCTTTCATCAAGGGACTGCTCAATGATCACTTGTAATTCCGATGTCTCTTGCGCAACACAAACTTGCTCTAATAATCCCGTCAGGAGTGGCACGAAGACCTCCGCTGCATTAAAACTCAGTTGCAATAACATACGGCAGTGTTCAAACAAAGGAGCGGGCATAGTGCCTGTGTTAAGGTCTGTTGCATCTGATGCTTGTGCTGCGGTAGCAATGTTTGTGAACACTTTCGTGCATTTCTTGACGAATCGGGGTAGCTCATCTCTCTGGAGTGTGTCAGGATAACGGGTGATAGATTGGTGTATCACTGCGTGAAGCACAGATAGGGCGAATTCCGTTTCACCCGTTCGCGCCAGCGATTCAGCGTGTGCGACTAAACCTTCGAGTTGAGTTAACACCGGTTGCAGTTGCTGCTGCTCGAGAAAGCCGTTTCCGAAAAGGCGATCGACCTGTTCCCGATACGTTGTAACTGTAGCAGAAGCTGTTGGTGCGTGCGTCGGAGACACCGGCGCTATGTCTGGTACCTCTTCTATTACTGTCGCATAAACACTGAGTTCGGGAGGGATAGGTTCAATTTCCACCTCGGGTTCCTCGGGTATATCGGCATAGAATTTCGCAACCGGCACCAGCTCGGGTGATCGTTTGAGGAGTTCTGAAATAACGCGTAAAAGGGTCTCCTTCGGTTTTTCGGCGAGTGCGGTCAACAAAGTGTCCAAGGAATAGATCACTTCTGGCGTGTCAACGTAGGTGAGGAGGAGCGCGACGATGTGTTTACAATCTCCGCCCCAATCATAAGGGCAGGAACAGTCGGCATCAGCGATCCCCGTCGGCATTAACTCCACAGAGACGTGATACGGATATTCTTCTGTCCCTTCGCATGTGGCTGACAGCGTCCAGCCGTGAAGTATGGGATTGCCGATCATTCCGATGTCAAAGTACTCTTCACCACGCGTGAAGCTTCGTGCTGTGCAGCGGTCTTGAATCTGATCGTGGGTTAGGTTTGGGAGTTGCATATCAAACCACAATTGTTTGCGGGTCTGAGGTTACTTCACCGACAGCAGGCACTTCGACCCGTCCGGCGCAGTTCCCACAGAGGGCGTAATAGCGCACCGAATCTTCAGATAGATTAATAACACGTGCAACGGCGCGCTTGAGTTCTTCGTATTGTTTCCGGTTCAGGTGTGCCTCAAAGACACTGTACTGGACGCGGGAGCCGAAGCCTTTCAGGACTTTTGCGAGTTGGCTGCGTCTGCGGTTGTCAGGAATATCGTAAGAGATGACATAGAACACAGAATGGACCTCCAGTTTAGTTTATAAGCATACCTTAAATTTGGACATAAGTCAATTTTTCGCTGCAGATTTAATTTGACTTATAGGTTAGAAGTAAGGTATAATCTACACGCGAACCCCTCTGTGATTGACGGGCAATGAATTGCCCTACTACAAATAGAAAGTCAATAACGGGCA
>JAPPII010000092.1:0-104311 GCA_028820845.1 Candidatus Poribacteria bacterium | reverse complement strand
ATGAATTGCCCTACTACAAACAAGTTGGTTCGTAGTAGTGCGATTTATCGCACGTCCAAAAGTTCATAACGGGCAATGAATTGCCCTACTACAAACAAGTTGGTTCGTAGTAGTGCGATTTATCGCACGTTGAGAAATTACCGATTTAAATTCTTAATTTCCATAAAATTTGTGCTACAACAATTACCATTAAACCTCACGATTGGAGAGCAAAAGGACGTGACCTATCGCGATATCTTAAAAGACATTCGACTGGCTTTTCCGCAACCTGTAGCAGACCCCATCCATAATTCCTACTTCGTGCATTCTATCATGCGCGCCTTGGACCAGGTCGATGAACTCAAAACGCACCTGCCAATGCTCGGCAGTATTATCCCCGCTGACTTTGAAGAAGCACGACAAGCAGCCTTACCCGAAACGATGTCCTCCATTGAGGATGTCACCACCGACCTCGTGGGCTATCTCCGAGGTATGACCATCTTCGGACACCCCCGTACGCAACAGAACGTTGTTGCGCCACCGACGATTCCAAGTCTGATCGGTGTGCTCCTCGCTTCTCTGTACAATCCGAACCTCGCTTGGGATGAATATAGCCGTCTCGTGGCACTGGCTGAAGTTGAAGTCATCGGGATGCTCTCAAAAATGATTGGATACGATCCGGAAAGGTCAGGCGGCGCGTTCACTTTTGGCGGTACCGGAACAACCTTCTACGGTGTGAAGCTTGGCTTGGAAAAAGCCGACCCAGGGACCGTCGAGAACGGCACCTCTGAAGATGTGGTTGTGTTTGTGTCGGATACGGGGCATTATTGCGCCACGAACATTGTCGGTTGGTTGGGCATCGGAACGAAGAATCTCATCACGATTCCAACGACTTATGAAAACGAAATGGATCTTGATGTCCTTGCGCAAGAAACTCGCAAGGCACTCGAAAGTGGAAAAAAGATTGCCGCTATCATTGCGACCTTGGGGACTACGGACTCGTTTGGGTTGGACGATTTGGAAAGCATTGTGAAGTTAAGGGACGGGCTCGTCGATGAATTCAACCTTGATTATCAACCACATATTCACGCCGATGCCGTGATCGGATGGGCGTGGTCGGTGTTTAACGATTACGATGTTGAGGAGAACCCGTTGGATTTTCGTCCACGGACCCTTCGGGCGTTGGCAGGTACGCGCCGGCGTATACAGCATCTATCCCTCGCCGATTCCCTTGGTGTTGACTTTCATAAAACTGGTTTTGCACCCTACATCTCCAGCCTTGTCCTCGTCAAAAACCGATCAGACCTGGATTTAGTGAAACGTCACCCTGAACAGATGCCGTATCTCTATCACCATGGAGATTACCGCCCCGGCATGTACACGCTTGAAACTTCAAGAGCGGGGACTGGGGTGCTTGGGGCACTTGCGAATCTTCGGCTGTTCGGTGAACAGGGGTTGCAAGCGATTCTCGGACATATCGTTGAAATGGCGCAACTCTTGCGCGAACATCTCGGTGGACATGCGGGGACGACTGTGCTGAACCAGGTTAACTTCGGAACCGTCACGCTTTTCCGTGCCTATCCTGATGGTGTGGATACTTTCGCGATTAAAGATCAGGAGTTTAAAGACGCTGATTATCGCGACAGTTTGCGCACACACAACGACTATAACCAAAAGATTTTTGACTATGTACACGCAGAGGCGATGGCAGGTAGAGGGGTCATGATTTCTACGACCGACTGCTACCGACACACAACCTACGGCGAACCGATTGTCGCTTTAAAGTCGTATATCCTGTCTCCGTTTGTCGATGAAACGGATGTTGAGACCGTGGTTTCTAAGGTTCTGGAGGCGCGGGAAAAAGTTAAATAAAGGTTTGTAGTAGTGCGATTCATCGCACGTCCCAAAAGGTTTGTAGTAGTGCGATTCATCGCACGTCCCAAAAGGTTTGTAGTAGTGCGATTCATCGCACGTTCCAAAAGGTTTGTAGTAGTGCGATTCATCGCACGTCCCAAAACAACTCAGATACAAATATGTACAATTATCGTAGACAAACACCGGAACAAAAATCTGAAATTTTGCACCAGAGACAAATGAACCGTTTCCCATTGCATGAACCACCCCACTTCAGTTCCGTCAAAGGCTGGTTTCTCATTACCGCGGCTACTTATGAACATAAACAGTATTTCCATACCGAAGAAAATCAAGCATGGCTTCTTAAAGAATTACACAAAGAACTCCAGATCGCTAAAATCCCCATTAGCAGTTGGGTTGTGTTACCAAATCATTATCATTTATTAGTTCAGTGTCACCCCCTTTCGGTTATCAGTCGTCCTTTGCGGCGGACCCATGCGCGTACAGCACGCGAGTTGAATCGGCGTGACGGACTGACAGGACGAAAAATTTGGCATCTTTTTAGTGATCGACAGATTCGCAATGAACGCCATTACTACACGACTCTGAACTACATACACTACAACCCGACCAAGCACGATTATGTAAAGAAACCCTTAAATTGGTCTTGTTCAAGTGTTCATTGGTACGAAAAACACTTTGGCATTGAATGGCTACGAAATCTTTGGCGAACTTATCCGGTTCGCGACTACGGTAAAGGTTGGGATTGGTTAAGTGGGTGAGACCCTTTAGCAATTAGCGTGTATGAACGGGCAATGAATGGTTTCCCTACTACGAACCAGAACATTTTCTACAAACATAACGGGCAATGAATTGCCCTACTACGAACCCGCGCATTTTCTACAAATATAACGGGCAATGAATTGCCCTACTACGAACCGGCGCAATTTCACAAATGTATGTTTTCTAAATACGGGCAATGAATTGCCCTATTACGAACCCGCGCATTTTTCACAAGGTATCAAAATTATGCCTGAATTACCTGAACTAATCAACTCTCCAATTTTTTTAGCAGTTGCAGCTATATTTGCCATATTTATTGTAATTGGCATTATTAAGCACGCCTGGCGTTTCTTGATCTGGATTGTAATTATCGTTGCGCTTCTCCTTTGGCTCGGTATTACGAATGTACCGCAGCTGCGCGAGTGGTTTGAGAGACTCTTGAAGATGTCTGAACTGTGATTCATGTGATTCAATGATTTATAGGATTCAAGATTTGCTGTGATTGACGGGCAATGAATGGTCTCCCTACTAAAAACGGGGTGGTTCGTAGTAGTGCGATTTATCGCACGTTTGAAAGTTATCGAAATTGACGGGTAATGAATTGCCCTACTACAAACGGGAGATAGGTTCGTAGTAGTGCGATTTATCGCACGTCCGGAACCCACGTTAATTTATACGGTACTGTCCATGTCCAAAAGCCGTATGATGTCCGATGTGTAGATACTCGCCGAGATAGATAAAGGGTAGGAACGGCTCCAACGCACCGGTAAAGCGAATCTTACCGATAAACCCGCCCATCGGAATGGATTTCTCGGTGCGGTAGGAGTAGCGATCTGCCCGAATCCAATGGAAATCGGATACATGCGTTACAGTCTTGGCAGCCTCAATTATCGTCCGCGCATCTACCTCCAAATCCTCGCCACAATGAAAAAAACTCAGGAATCGGATACGACGGAGCAGGTTGCGGATGAGGTGTTCAAACGTCAGGTGGCTTGTCCATTTTCCGCTCACTTTTATACTCGTGGACGTAAGAAATTCCAATTCAATCTCATCAACCCCATTCGGCACGCTACGCATTACGTCGTCCCGTCCAAGAATCACCCCGTCGTCTGTGAGCAATTCGGTTTCTGCCGTGTAAATTGTTCGGATGTCTTGGCTCCCGAGTGCGGGGAGGGTTTCTACTGTGTTGAGATGGCACTGTCCACGTTTGCCACGGATACCGATGCGTCGCTTGCCTATCTCGCGGAAGGTGAACACGCACCACGGTAAGAGGTTGATTGCCTCGCCGATGAGGGTCAATGTGCAGGTGAAAGTATCGCCGGGGGTATAGTCTAATTGCTGCGTGTGTGGTGGTTCAAGAATAAATGGGTGTGGTGCGAAGGGTTGCCCTCGGAGCATCGGACTGTCTTCGGGTACGGGGGTTTCAAAGCATTTAGAATAGACGCACCGGTCTGGGTACTGGCACTGTGTCTGGCACTGCGCTTCACCACCGATGCAGGTGATGTCGCGGAGGAGGTATCCGAACCGGCTGCGGAAGACGTTGCCTTTGTAGTGGGGCATCTTCAGCGGTTCTTGGACGGTGTATGTGAAGCGGTAGCGTGCGAAACGGAAGTTCTGGAGCATGAGTGCAGATTAGAAATTTACTTCTCTTGTGTCACTGAACAGAACCTATGGAGTTCAAGGAGGGTATCAAAAGGCAAACCCTTTTGGCAACAATAGTTGCCTGAAAAGTTTTTAAGAAACTTGCATGCCAGACTTTGTAGGTTTTGGGCGTTTTCCTTCATTTCCTCCCACCCAGGATTACTCTTGACGTGAACGAATTTATTTCGAGCGTCAATAAGTGCTGTTATCTCCCGCGCGTCTGTGTACCCATAATCATTTATATTTAATTTCATATCTTCATTCGCAATACAATAATTATCGTATTTCCACGACTGTCCAAACAAGAAGATTATTAACTTTGATATACTCCATGTTTCGTTCAAACAATCTGCCTCTGATACAGTTCTATGGCCAGGAGAAGTTAATGAGTTATTCATTGCGATTCGATAAATTTGGTAGAGGCAAAGGATTTCAACGACCTGCGTAAAACGGACTATTGCATCATCAAATTTGTCACTGTCTACGCGCCTTATCCCATTTTGGTAGCGATCTACGGCATAATGAATGATTCGTGCATCTTCGGCGAAAAGTGTCTCTTGATCTTCTACTTCACTCAAAATTTTAAGAACATCAATTAAAGCGTGTAAGTTGTAGGTATGCTTAGTATTGTAATCCCATAAATTTCCGTCATTTACTTTGGATTCTTTGGCCTCAACATAGTCAAAGGCATCCCAAAGACTGTAACAATCTGCCATACAAAGATTTTTTTCAATTGCGTCTCGTTCCTTTTCCAAACCGTACTGCTCAGCATAAGTATTAAGATTATCACCAACAATTTCCCACAAACCCGCTGCTGCCTCATAGTTGTGTTTCTCGAAAAGTTTTTCGGCTTCATGGACGCTTTGGACATTGTAGACATTGTAAGGGTTTTCAAGCCGACTCAAGAATTCGTATCCGGGTTTCGGCGAACCACGTCCCGGATCGTACTCAAGTGAATCAACGTAAAACATATCACACTTTGGCGATATGGAATATATTGATCCGGCAGTGAAGCCTCCACCAATCATTGTTTTCTTCCCGCCTGTGAGATCAAGCGCGATGTCTGTTTTCGCTCCAAGATTTTTTTCAACTTCGTGAATGATTGTTTTAATCTGCTTAAAGGTATCAATTGGATCTGAAGGACTTCTTACTTTTAACGCGAAACCCGAATCTTGATCGACAGATTTACTGACAAGATCGCTCAATGTGCTCTTCTGAGGTAGCATAGCCGAAATCCTATTATTAATTTCGTCCAGCATATCTACAGTATCATCTGAGTAGAGAAAGTAAACCTGCTTAAGCGGTTGGATTTCTGCAAGGCTGAGGGCAATCGGAAGGGTACTAAAACCAACCAAGAAAATGCCGACATCGTAGCAGGATAAATAATTATTATTGTCCCCCCGACTGGGGAGTTGATTCTTCTTTCTTTGATAAATGTTATGAGTGTTGAAGACTTCCCGGTATGTTGGTAGAATCCGATGCAACACCGTTTCGTGATTGCCTCCAGGCCTATTTCTCTTTAGATCTTCATACTTAGACATCTCCTGCGTTATTTTAAGGAGTTGGGTCCGCCAATGTCTATTATCTTCCCTCACACAATTCAACCTCTTGTGTATTTCTTGCATGTTGCTTCCTCCGTAAGTTCAAACAAATTCAATCCAACCAAGCGGGTATATGGGTTGCTGATCATCCAAAACAAACCGTCGGGATTTAGGAGCTGGTTTTGGGCGAACGTGGTGTCCACCGGAGATAACTTCATTGCGTAACTTAACCCGTGTCGGTTCATCCAGCAAGAGTGAGAGAGTGGTGCCAAGCATGCCTGTTCCCCATCCAACGCGGAGCGTCGGACGATCTATATTTTTCGCATCAGTGTAAAATTTCTCGATTGCCCTAAGGCTGAGGCTACTGCCACCGGCGTGTGCTTTTAGAAATCGTTGCTCGGCTTTCCATTGTTCTCTTGCGAAATTCTGACAAATGTCGATCAAAGATGTAAGATCTGAAAACGGCGGGGTCGCGCCTGCTCTTTTAAAACTCTCCAAAATATCGTGGTCAATAGAGATTTCGATATCCGTTTCTCCATGGAAGCATTCATAATTGGTATTGCCTTGCATCCTCTTTCGAGCAATTTGATTATGTCTATTCAGTGAAGTAAAAAGGATTTCTTCAGTCTGGACTTCAGAAGAGTCTTCAATAATAGCATCTTTAACCTTAATTGCCTTGAAAATGTCTGTGAATGGACCTCGAGGTTCTTGCTTTCGCTTGTTATTTTGTGTTTTCGAGAAAGCGGGTAGTTTCTCAATTTTAGTATAGGTTGCGATAACTTTTACACCCCTATGTTCTCCAAAAGTGTCAATCTTAATAGTGTCCTTTCCTTTTAGAGTAGTGCGGATATTATCCAAAGGAAGATGAATTTGACCACCATCTAAAGTTTTCACATTGGCACCTGTACTTCCAGGGGCTGTGATTATCTCTCCAAATTGGCTTGGATCAATCCCAGAATCAGTCCAGGGGGCCTCCTGTGGGTGTTTTGACTGAAAGACATCTCTTAAGAGTGCCGTAGCAAAGGATTCCTTGAACTTCTTTTTTTCTCGGTTTCCATGTTTGCTGTGATATGCTGTAATTTGATTTTTAACAAAATCATCTAGGTCAAGTTCCCCGTCGGCTATCCGCTGTGTGACATTGTGGTACAACACTGCCGTTTTGATTGCACCTTTAAGGCTACTCCCGGGGACAAAATACTCGTCTAACGCAGATTGCATAAACGAATTAGTTCGCGGAATACGAACAATGCCTTTGGAAATTCGTTTTATGTTCGACTTGTAATTATAGCCAATCTGATTGAGAATCTGTGTAATATTTGTCTTTGAGTTCGGATTGCTAAATGCTTTTGTATATGTGTTAACAGCTTTCATCCCTCCAAAACGAAATATCTCAGATTGAAGTTTGGGCGTATCAACAACGTACACCGTATTATTCACGCGAATGGTTCCTTCTCCATATCTTAAATTACCTGCTCGAATGTGAATCGGTGAGAGCGTTGATAGTCGATAAATACCTGTCTCAAGATATGTCATCTTTCTCCTCCAAGACTTTAATGGGCAACGAAATTGGGATTCCGTATCGATAAAGTTTATGTGCTGTGAATCCATTATCGGGTGTCACGTCTGCAAGTATACCTTTCGGCTCATTCCAGAAAACAGAACCTTCACTGAACATTGTCACCTTTTTTCGCTTCGTTTGTGTCGCGGTAACCGACGAATAACACCATCCCTGTCGAGGTATCAACTGATATGAAACAGGCTCTAAGCCTTTGAAAGTTTCTGGTAGGTAGAGGGACAGGTTAATGAATCCGTTGAAATCTTCTTGTCCGCGCGAGACAAATAATTCCTCCCAATCATCAGTCAGTTCGCTAACTGTTGCATCAAAAACCCCATTTCCGTGACTACGGCGCCCTCCTAAACCATTTCTTCCTGCCTGGTGGAGGACGGTTTCAAACATCTTCCAATCCAAGAGTGTTTTATCATTTAGTTCAACCAAAAAATACAGACCGGATCCTTCGTGAAAATGGACTAATCCGACATGGTAGATAGAGGCAGCATTAGTTAGGCGGTCTCTTGCATGCTGTGGACGAATATCACGTGTGCAAAAACTCCCAATATTTTGTTCTTTTAGTTTTGGCAGGTGTTCATCTATTTCTTCACCTGCTATCCAATCTCGAAATATATCAATTGGAACTAATTGAGTGTTTCTAATGGACTTACCATATTCCTTTTTTAGTTTGGGGCCCAATGTGGAATCATAAAACGAAGGGTAGCCAACTAGAGGTTTTGGGAGATAATACGTTAAATCATTCCAGCATGTCCGATATGGAAATGCTGATGAAATTTGAAACGGTGGTTCACCGTCCCCAAATGCGGTTAATAGTTCATCAACAGCGTTCGGATTGCCGGAGTGGATTTCAGCATAAGCGTTGATCAAACAACTAAACAAGGTATCGGAGTGAGCGATTAACAAACTATCCTCAAGGCCAATTCCCGATATATTTTTCCCCAAATGAATCGTGGACCTAAAATCAAGTTTAACAACTCTTAGATCGCCCATTTTGAATTGTCCTTTTATATCAGCGAAGGTATTAAGCCTTTGCAAGCACTCAACGATTGACCATTACCGGTTTTGAATCCACAACTCATTGGGTTGTTGTTGATATCATAGCTTTGGAACTTCTCAACGACAAATTCTATACTGCCATATCCTCTGGAGATGTTCCCACCGAGCCCATCCTTTTCAAGGATTTCCATAGCATTCAGCAAGTTTGTGATGTCTACTTTAACGCGCTGAGAATCTATAGTTGGATTCGGGTTTTTGGTAGCTGTTTCAAGTGTTTCGATTCGATAAATAAGTTCAAACGCAAATTGTGCACCAGCAGGGACACGCTCAAACGTTCGAGGGTGTGCTGCTGAGGTCAATCGGTCGATAGCATTTTCCATCTTTGTTTCAATAATAGGCAAGCCGTCTTGCAGCAGATCATCCTTGTTAAAAAGGGTGCTGTCTCTAACTAAAAGTGCCCCAGGATAATTATCGTTTGTTGCGACACTTCCGGTTGCCCCGAAGACACGACAAAGTTGGCATGTTTTCGCATCACCGAAGTCGTCACATTCATGTCTCCACACTTTCCTTTCTCTATCTCCTCCTGGTCGGTTGGCACGCAAAGGTTGGTTATGGGCGGCTGTAACAATTCTCTCAGTAATGCTTCGTAATTTCCCTTTTAGGGAACTGCCCGGAATGTAGGGTTCACCTGTCAAGGGATTCCGAATAACGCTTTTGTCAACACCGCCAATCTGTAGCGTATCTTCGGCACCTCCGATAAAAATGCCGGACTGGCAAGAAAGAATCCCTGAAATTATGATATGACCGTGAAGAAACCGAATTGCATTTCCGTTCTGTAAACTCATCAGTAAATACTCCCATCAGGCAAGCTTACCGCGCGTATGCGACAATAGCCTCAAAGAACTTGACAAATTGAGTTAGATCCGCTTTCGTTTGAAGTGCCTCTGATGTCAGACAAGGATCTAATGCACGACGGAGCAGTTGAATGCTGTCTTTTGTTCGCTGCTTACGTTCTGCATTAGCAAGATGCGGACGTAAAAAAAGTAATTGTGCTAAAAGTTCATCCGGTAATTGTGCATCACGTTTTAGACTCAATGTCCGACGCTCAATTTGCTTGACCGTATCGTAAAATTTGCGAAGTTGATGATTCTTGAGACCATCCTCATTAGATGAAAGCTTTTGTCCAATCTGTTCAGCGGACTCCACTAACGTCTGCGGATCAATACTACCGAACGAACCTTTTTCCAATTGAGGTTTAATTCTTGTTTCAAAAATATTCATTAATTTCCTCCATCTACTTATCGATTCAGATATTCTACCCAGTGCAAGGGAACATGTAATTTCTCCATCTGATCTTGCCGAAAAAGAAGGCCTTTCAAACTCTTCAAAGCCGGCGGCTGTGGTTGTATCCTGTCAATTTGCTGCAGAGTGTGAAACATTATTGGAAGATAAAGCACCCCTTCTTCTTGCCAAATTATAAGCGTTTCAAAGAGCTTGCGGCGGAAGCCGTGTGAGAGGCTTGGATATGTTTTATACATTTGCTTGGTTAGTTGGATGATGTCGTCGTATCCATCCCATTGAGAAGCTACAGCGATTCGATTGAGTTTCTGATGCCAGCCGCTCAGGTTTTCTTCCTTGATGCGATCATTTAGTGACCTGTTACGCCTTTCAAGAGTATCACTATAGAATAGCGCGAGACTATTCTTGGTTTCGCCAGACTGATCTTCGTTTCTTTTTGCGGCTTCTTCTGCTTGCTTCGCTATTCGTGCCATCTGATAGAGCGGAAATTTCGATTTGTGAAGCGTTACACCACCGGAAAGATGGACTTCGGGATTATAACCGGAAAACTCCCTAAAACAGGTGTTAATGTCAAATACTAATTCGGCAACATCATCCCAGGCCCCAACGATAAATAGGTCGTCACCGCCCGCATAGATAATAGATACATCCCGTCCGTTAATTTTAGACTTCTTTTTACCAGTGATGTCAACTGGATGATCCTTCTTTTCCAACTCCCCTAATTTCATACCGCAAATTTGGTTGAGGTATCCTTTAAAAAATAGATTCATGCTACGCGACAGATTCGAAATGGCAGCAATCCCTGAACTCGTCAGTTTATCTGAAAAAAGATCGCCAAAATTGTCAACATCCATTCGTAGACAACCAATGAGGTCTGAACCTTGTGCAGCTTTTGCCAATCCAGAGAAGGAGGCAGTTACACGTTCTGGGCGGGACATCGGTTTTTCATGGTCTCTCAGATACTCCTCCCTTTCTTGTTCTTGTGCTTCATCTGGTAATCCGTCCACCGATCTGACATAACTCCCAAAGAGGAATGGGAAGGTCTTGTTGTCCTTATAATTGGCAAGATTCCAACTGTTAACCACCCATTGTGCATCATGATTGCTGCTAATCTGAGACTGTTGATCTGTTTTATACTCAGCGTATTGACTGTCAAATGTTGGAAAGAGGAGAGTCCCACCTTTAAAGTCATCCGTTAGAGTAGAAGATTTAGGGAGCCTAACAATGCAATCGAACTCTGTCAACCGATCACCCAATGTCCATAAGCGGTAGGCAAATTTGCTGACGCGCCCAACTCCCGGTACCTCTTCTGGTGCCATTTCGCAATCTGGCAAGTCATCCCGATGTGTGATTTGGCAAGCAGATTGGTTCGCCAATTGCTTCGGCATTTCGGGGCGGAATAAATTCTTAAAGTTAGTGGTATCCCAGAATTTTCGCTCCTTCTGTTTATTCATTTTGTCCGCCATAGTTTCCCAGACAATCTTAAACGGATCACCTGTTAGATCTTTCTCACACACAGTTTCACAATGAACAGCGAGGAATAATTGAAAACCAAATTGCTCAAGTATCCACTCATTGATAATGTTTATAAAAGTGTTAATCGATTTTCGATTATCAGTCGTATTTGGAACCAGAAGGCTAAATCCACCACCGCCTGAAAAGATGAGACTGTATCGCCCCGAACTCGTCGCTTGTTGGATTTCATATATGATGTGTTCAGCCAACAACTCTAACATGAATGACCGAGCGCGCAATGTTTTTAAAGCACCGCTTGAGGCGATCGTGTAAATTGTCTCTTGTATACCAGAGAAATCTCCTGAAGCCAGCAAAAATGGCTTATCAGTTTTCCCAGATTCAAGGCAATCATGAATAGCTGCAGCGGATTTGATGACATCATAAAATGAAATATATGGAATTTGTGAGGAAATGGAGAGGAAGGTTCCATACTTCTCAATTAAGGCAAGTGCCAGATTTTCATTCGTGTGAAATCGGTCCCAACCTTGCGGAGGTTCAGGAACGTCTAATACCACTTTAGCGGCATGCTCCACTGGATAGACAATCTGTTCGACATCCAATTCTTGCCAAGGTATCTTTTTCTTAATAACTGATGATGTGGATTCGCCTATCTTTGAAAAGATTGATTCTAATGGTTGAGAATTTATCTGGATCTGACCGGGACTAATACCTACAAGATTTAATGCCTTGGAAACGGTTGAATCCACGGATGTTTCTTGTGGGTGTTGTAAAACTTGTAAAGCCCATTCAAGAACAGGATTGATCATTAGGTATAAACCCTTTGTTAAGTATAGTAGATGTTAGGACTACTTATATGCTTTGCATCGGCACCGTTAGGAAACCGCCTGCACCGGAGACCTTGCGTTTTTGAGTTTGTGTTCTATTAAAATGTCAACATGTTTCTTTATTTACTATAAATGTTCGACTACTGAAAACTAATCAACCAGACCCCAACTGCCTATTTAGGACCCTGCCAAACTGCGACAACGCTTTCGGAAATTTGAAACGCGTTTCCATCCGATGCACAAATCTTGTGTATGAATTATGCGCTGAACATGGAAAAATGTCAAGTTTTTCGTGCAACTGTGCAACTGAGTGTTTGAGTGTTTCATACACCGGTAGGCGTTTCCTGCACAACGGGGATGACATAGCAATGAATTGTCACACCCTCAACGATCGAGGTCTCAATACGGGGTTCCGGTACCTGTCTATGATCGAACACGACGTAGAAACCCTCGGTCACACCCTCTAACTTGAGATATCGCGCCAGCTGCTGCTTCCCTGACTGATAATAGTGTGTGCCTCGCCAAATTTTTGTCTCAACGATGTATTTTCGTTGATTGTGCGTCACAATGAGGTCCATCCGCCCTCGCCCGGTTTGAACTTCAATGTGCATCGTCCCACCGATCTGTCTGACAAACGCGTCAAGATATGCCATCAAAAGATGCTGGCCGACCGATTCCTGGGGTGTATCCGGCACTTGTAGAATCTTGAACCCTGCGCGCGCGATGAAATTCTGGAAGTTATCAAGTAACGACACCATGTCAATCGAATTCCCAGGTGCAAGGTAATCCCGAAAATCGTCACTGGTGTCTTCAGGGAAGTATTCATCCTCCAATCCATTCACGAGGGGTTTGAATGCCTGCAGTATGCAATATAGATAAATCGGATTGAGAATCTCACACATTCCATCAGTTCCCTCTTTGATAACCCCGTAAGTGGCAAGTTCCCCAATAATGTGATTGCGTAGGTTGAAGTCTATCCCTTCATCGCGTGCCATAATTCGCATCAAAATATTTTCAAAACGCGGGTCTTTGCGAATATTGGTTGTTAAATGCTCGATGTTGGTGTTCCGCCCTCGGAGGAGTTGGGTATGTGCAGCCGTAAAGTGCGCCATTGTAATCGTTTCGTTTTTTGGAATGTCTAATTCCTCCGTGAGAATTTGTGCAAATCGGTTGACGAGTACGGGTTGTCCTGCGGTCTGCTTATGAATCGACGCAATAACCTCTGGTGCGACAACCTGTCCGACTTCGTCCGTATATTGCTCGATCAGTTCTTGTACCTGTTCAAGCGTAAAGTTCGGTAAGCGGAATTCGTCTTGGATATTGAATGGAGAGACAGAGCGATCATAATTGAGTTGGTTGATGCTTTTGACCCCGATGATGCCAATGCTGTGCGGACATCGAGGTTCATCGGACAGGTAGATAAGGCGGAGCGCATACAAAAAATCACTCAAAGCACTTTGGGGAATACCATTAAACTCGTCTATCATCAGGAGAATCCGCTGGTTTGGCAGGAGTCTTTGAAGTTCTCTGAAAAAGTCAATCATCGAAATGTGGTTGGTGAGTGTGGTGGCATCTAAAAATTGAGACAGAGAAGGCATACTCCCGTGTTTCTGGAAGACGCTTTCGATTTGGGTACGGATCTCTTTTGATAGGTATGTGTAAAACTCACGGATTGATAAATTGCGACACACTTGGAAATCAAGACGAATGGGGAAATAGGCTGCATCAGATGTGGTAGCAGCAGGGTTCTGCCGGAAGGTTTCGTGAGACGCAACGGATGCTCCCGTTCCTGTCCCTTCGTTGAGTACGTCGATGACGCGTCGGAAGAATGTCGTTTTGCCGGTTTGCCGCGGCGCGAATAAGACAATGTATTTACCTGCTCTGACGCGGTTGATGAAATCGGTAATCTCCCGTGTGCGCGGCACAAAATAGTGTTGTGTGGGCTCGACGCGCCCTTCAGTACCAAATTTTCGCATTTCTTTTTAAATTCCTTCGCGTAACTCAGGGCATCTTCAGCGGATTCATCTTTCAGTTTACTTTGGGGTCGCGGCCGATGCAATACTGTCCGAACCCAAACGCTGTATGATGCCCGATGTGTAGATACTCGCCGAGATGGATAAAGGGTAGGAACGGCTCTACTTGTCTTGTAAAGCGAACCTTCCCGATAAACCCACCCATCGGCACGGATTTCTCAGCGCGGTAGGAGTAGCGATCTGTGCGAATCCAGCGCAAATCGGATACATGCTTTACAGCCTTAGCAGCGTCAATTACCGCCTGGGCATCTACGTCTAAATCTTCACCGCAATGGAAATAACTCAGGAACCGGATCCGACGGAGCAGGTTTCGGGTAAGGTGTTCAAAGGTGAGTCTACTTGTCCACTTCCCATCAACCTTGATACTGGTAGGCGTGAGGAATTCCAACTCAATCGCATTGGCAATCTGAGGCACGCCTTTCAGGACATTATCAAGTCCAAGAATTAGCCCATCGTCTGTGAGGAGTTCGGTCTCTGCCGTGTAAATTGTTGGGATGTCTTGGCTCCCCTGTGCGGGTAGGGCTTCTACTGTGTTGAGATGGCATTGTCCGCGTTTGCCACGGATACCGAGGCTTCGCTTGCCTATCTCGCGGAAGGTGAACACTACCCACGGTAGCAGGTTGATTGCGTCCCCGATAAGCGTTATATTACAAGTAAAGGTGTCACCCGGTGCATAGTCTAATTTCCGAGTGCATGGGGGTTCCAGGATAAACGGATGCGGTGCGAAGGGTTGCCCGCGTAGCATCGGACTGTCATCGGGGACGGGCGTTTCAAAGCATTTAGAATAGACGCACCGGTCTGGGAACTGGCACTGTGTTTTGCACTGTTCTGCACCGCCGATGCACGTGATGTCGCGGAGGAGATATCCGAACCGGCTGCGGAAGACGTTACCTTTGTAGTAGGGCATCTTCAGTGGTTCTTGGACGGTGTATGTGAAGCGGTAGCGTGCGAAACGGAAGTTCTGGAGCATCGTGTGTTCACGCCCAACCGAAGGCAGTGCGTAGGTATTGATGAAATGTTTGCTGGAGGCGATACCATGTATCCCTTCCCCAGATTTCTAAAGACAGGTTTGAATGTCCTGTTGCTTCTTTCAATTCGGCTTGGATCAGCTGCTGCGCCTCTTGCGAAGCACCACACAACACGATGGCGCGTGCCTCAATACCACCGAGTTGCCGCATCCGTAAAATAGCCTCCATCCCTTTTTGCTTCACCCGGGCATGTTCCTTAGCAAGGGTACACGAAACGACAACGATTTGGTAGCCTAATACTGCAACCACGTCAAGCTCAAAAGGTTTCACACTTGCATCTGATGCCTCGGCTCGCCGGACATACACCTTGTGGAAGAGTCTATAGTTGTTCCGATCTGAGCATTGTCGAGAGATGGCTGCCAAGGCATCCTGAAAGGCGGCGTAGGCCCCATACTCAAGGAGTTCTGGTGTCATATACCTCCCACTATTGAGTGTTGCACGGCCCTTCGCCAATTGTGCTTCATTAAACGTTTCAGGAGCGGGACAATTTCTCGTTCGATTGTTACCCAATTCATCCCAGTAGGCATAAGGAAATGGACCGAGTTCAAAACCGTTGAGTTCAGCGATGCGCTCCAGCCAAGGCGCGACTCCCTTGCGAGTATCTGAGATTAAGACATTTCCGTTCCGGTCTATGAGGGTTGCACCTGCATCTGCACGTGGATCCAGGTAGGAGGTTTCTATATCCATATTTTGTGAGGGGAGCAAAGCCTTAATACTTTCTGCCGCAGCGACGGTTTCAACGCACATCACCTTCGTACCCCCCGTATAATGCACGTGAATGCGAGTCGTATTGTCTGGCAAATTGTGTAGGAGGTTCTGGGTTATGTCGTTGCGTACAGTCGCTGGATTTCCCGACACTGTTTCGACCGTATCCATAGTGGATACACCGTGACTGTATTTCAGCAATCGGTCCCGTTCGGGTTGTGTCTCTTTCGTATGCACGAGTCGTACGTGGATCCGGGGTAGCAGTTTCGCTTTCAAATGATGGAGTGCCACCCACACCGGTAGTGGATTGGTGCCGACTGTTAGCATGAGGAGTGTTCCCATACGGGCAATTTCCTCCGTGTTCCTACAAATTTTGTCTGCTGCCGCGGATGTTGCCTTTGTGTTTTGGTATTTTCAGCGGTTCTTGGACGGTGTATGTGAATCTGTAGCGTGCGAAGCGAAAGTTTTGGAGTATGATAGTTGGTGTCTCGGCATTCAACTGTCACCTAAAATTGACTTAATTTCCATCACTTTTCTTCTTTGCTTATTAGAGCCTCCATCCCATTTATTAATGCGCTGCCAATAAGCCTTGAATGCTTGTGCAATTAGCTGCTTTTCATTCCCTTCAAGTGATGGAAGTTCATTGTTGTAAATTTCCACGGCACGCTGTTCATCCACTGGCTTGTCGGTAAGACGATTCAATTCTTCAACAAATTGTTCAATAGGAGAAAGGTTTGCCAATCGTTCAGCTTCTCGTTGCTTTTTAGCCGCTTCTTGTTCTTGTTTGAGTTTGTCAGTGACGTTATCAGTCTTGTCTTTGAAATCCGTGAAATATCCATAACCAACAGATGTTTTTGCACCAATACCTTTTAATTTCAACGCGTCCTCAAACCGATTCTTGAGTTCATCAAGTGGCTCTTGAGTCTTTGCTAAGAAAGCGAATCGGAAAGTAGTCTCTTCAACAGCAAGGAAATTAATAGGCACGGGATTTTGATGGTCAGTTGGCGGTTCGCTGCCACTGTAATATTTAGGATAGTGTGGATTCATGATGTCAGTTGTAAAGCAGACATTTTTAGGATAAGCATCAAGAAACTGTACTTTCCCGCGCTGTTTTTGACTGCCAAAAACAGTCAGAAAATCTGTATCTTCAAGAGCTTTATCTTCGTCAATTTCGCCTTCTTGTAACCACCAATGCCGTAATACACCTTTAACTGCACTCCCAGGAATATACGGGATACCGTAGATGTGGTGAAGCGTCATACTTGTTTCTTGGACATGTTCACTCCCGATGCCTACGACCAATCGCCAATCAACCGTTGCCTCAACGCAGTATAGTTTAACACCTTGTTTAGCAAATTGCACAAGTTGTTGTGTTTGTCGTTCTCTTAGTTGAGCAATAAGGCCTGAATCGGGAGGCTGAATATATCTAGGAAAATCAATCTTATCAATATTATTTGGTGGATCAATTTGCAAAAAATAACTATATTCTAATGCACAGTTTTCAATATTGGGGCGTTTATAAACTTCAAGTTTATTTACATTTCTGAAAATAAAAAGGTTATGTTTCCCATCCATTACCAACCACTTCCCTTCAATACCCCTATTTGGATTATCTCGTATTTTAACCCAGACGTGGGCGTTAGGGGAAAGGCGAAGGCGATTTAGTAAATTTTGCAAGCGAGGTCCGCCAGCATTCAAGTCACTTGCATAACGAGTTTCAAGATTAGAGACGAACTCAAGTTTGACAATCTTTGTGGTATCTGATGGATGATAATTTGCGGGCATTAGTGGGCCTTCCTTAATTTTCAATTAGACCATCAACAAAACGACGCATCCAATTGAGTAATGCAAGGGTTTCAACGGTGGCTTTTCGATAGGCATGCGATTCGAGCTGGATCACCTCTTTGACAAGTTCCTCATCTTTTTCAACCAATCGCTTGACATCCTCAGTTTGTAGCCAGATTCCAATATCTTCGTACAACTGATCGTAAGCGTTTTTAGGTTTTTCCTCGTCTTTTTCGCCCTTACTTTTCAAGAAAGCTAAACTTTGTCCAAGTCCGTTCATTTTTATCTGAACGGGGAGTTTTTTTGCAGCGGATTTGTACTCCTTCTTTAGAGAATCGCTAACCTCCTGTACTACCTTGAAGGCATAAGATGCCCGTCCTTGTTCAATTCCTTTGAGTGTCGTTACTTCCTGTGCCATCGTTTCCTCCTTGGTTTTGATAGACGTGTGTACGGACTATTCCTTTACCGATTGTTGCATTACCGCCAATTTGGATAATATCTGGTAAACCGCCCGCAAAGAAATTCATCACCTTCTCGGATTCAATAAGACTTTTAATCGCTTCGGAACGCTCATTACCATTACCATCGCTGGGCTTAGCATCCGGTGCTTTCTCGATTCGGCTTTCGACCTCCTCGTCGCTGGTATAAAAGATGTTCTTTTTGTCCTTCTCCTTTTCGCGTCTTCTTTCAACATCATCATCTTCTATTTTTATAAATAGCGGTGTTGTCAATGCAAGCGAATAGAGAATCGAATCAGTCGGAAGATATTCCTCGTACCACAACGCACCATCTACAACGGTGCCTTTTTTACTATCAATTTTGGTTCGGGCAATAACTTCCGTCGAGAGCATGACGAAATCTCGGAAATCGTCATCGCTCAACACAACGATATCTTTTTCAATTTTATCACACCAGTAATTATAACTTGGGTCGTTGGTTGGCAATACATTATGAGCGATCCACTTTGCAACAATATCACATCCATCATTATGCGTGACAGTAAATGTGTATTCTTCAAGGACAATTTTCTTGGCATCTCCTTCATCCTTCACGATGAGAGAACTTTCGTTTGGCACCGTATTGGCATCAGGGATATTCTCAACAAAATCAACGCTCGGTTGACAGATGGAGAGATCGTGTTTGAAACGTTCTAAAGCTGCTGGGCATGTTACCCATGCAAACACGCCTTTGACAGATTTCACCGGAAAAAGCAGGAGACGTGCATCGGTGAATCCTAAAGCACCCGCGTGTAAATCACCATCTTCGGGACCAAAGACAAGTTCAACTTTAGGTTTTTCTACTTGTGCCCTAAAAATTTCACGGATACTGCCTTTTAGTCCGGACGCTTCGATTTTTGGGTAGTCCGTGTGTTTCTCGCGTTGAATCGGCAGATCAACGATGCCGAGGTCGCTACCGCTTCCTGCATGGAGCGGTGTTTCTACGATTAGAAATAGGGGTTTAGCTTGTTTGAACATATTCTGGCTTATCCTCGCTAAAATTATGGCTTTATGTCAAATGTATGTGTATTAAAACAAGTTGTAGAATGGTTACATCTCATACGTTTTTTCCATACGTTATATCCCTCGGTTTTCATATGTGTACCTTTGTCGTATATTTTGATTTGAGTGATAGTTCGACTATTAACCTCAAATGTATACATTAAGCGTATTTGAGCAATAGCTGTTGACTTGAAGATAAATATATCATGCCCCTGGACTTGCCCGGTGTGGTTTAAATCGTCGTGGGGTCCCAACTTACGAATTTTATGGTAACACTTCGCAGGATCAAGATATTTTGGAGATAGAACCGAACGTAACCGTCTATAAAGTTCTTGAATTACACCTTCGATCGTTGTGTCTTTTCTAATGTTATTTGCCAAATCAACAATAAAATGGTTTTTCAGATACTGATCCCAGAAAATAACGCCAATTGGTGAAAGACATGCCCCAACATCATTATCTGACCAGATGAAGGCATCTAATTCTTCAACAGCTTGATAATTATCTCTTTTGAAATCTTGCCAATCATCAACCTCAATGCCTGTATCAATTTGCGCCAAAACGTTAGAGTGGTGTTTAATCAAATTCCAATCAATAGCAAGCGGAGCCTGTGGAATTACAATGAGTTCATCACTATCCTCAAAGTTATAATAGAGCGGAACGCGTTCAAGTTGTGCGAAAATTGTCAGATATGGCAAAGTTGCTCCATATCCTCCGGTGATATTGATAGCAAGATTCTGACGGTCTCCAGCCTCCCAGTCTTTAATATAATTGATCCTATGAAACAATTTGGGCATGCCTTCACGTGAAAAGTCCTGGGGGTCTGTAACTTGTAAATCACGAATTACATCAATCTGCCCGGAAGTTGGATCCGCATTGAATGTAGCAGTTATATTGCTCCCTAAAACATTGTTAGGATTATTGATTTGCTCCATTAAAATTTCTGCCGCCAATCGCGAGGCAATTGTATCTGAGGCAAGCAGATGAACTATTATATCACTCCGGAGATGGTTCTGAATTAGTTCTGTGCTCTGGAGCTCCGCTGAAGCGGATGTTATATTTTGGCTGATAAATCCTTCGCTAGCTGTTTTGAGAACCTCGATATATCGAGAATAGTTATCCCATTCAGATTCAGGTTTGTTTTTAAGGTTTTGGAAACGGTCATTAATAGTTTGATTATACACTGAACCATTGGTAAAAAGCGATGTTCCAACAGGCGTGATGACAACGGTCATATCTTGTCTCCTCTAACAGCACCGACGAAGCAGAGCCCAAATCCTTCCGCTGCTTGGTAGTCGCTTATGTTTTTATAGTGAAAGGCGTTAATGATAGTGTTAATGCAAATTTCATCGGATATCTTGAAATAATAGACACTCCCGGCTGGAACTGCCTGACGCGTCGGTTTTGGTGCATTCTTTTTCATATCCCAGCCACCAATAGCGATCGGTTTGCCAACGGCTGCTGTGATCAACTCAAATGACAATGATGAATATTCAACTTTGTGCGTTTCTTTGTCAATCCATTTTGGTAGCCATCCCTGATCAAAGATAGCAGGCGTTGCAAAATAGAGTTTAAAAGCACGAGAACTACAGATTGATACCTTGAGAGCTGTCATATCCTTCTCTGTAGCAAATGGATTGGGGTTATGGCCACTTTGTTTATAAGTGAAACTTTTGCCTTCTCCGCCAAGTTTCAGTAATCCCTTTTCCGGTAGCATTTCCTCACACTGATAATCTACGACAAATCCTAAATCTGATAATGCCTTCCGTTCATTTGGGTTATTGTGGAATTGAGGTTGAAAGCGGGACATATTAATCCTATACAGCATGTTGTCCTTAGAAGCAGATGTATTGTAATCCCGATCAATACCGATTTTGGGTTCAGAGCGAACAAAATCCTCAAGTGACTTGAATATAAACTCTGTTTGTCCACCGAGGAGATATTCTGTTAGATCTATACCTTCTAATCTGCCATCTGTCTCTGACTCAACATCCTCATCATCCGCATCCCATCTCAAGTAGCGATTGAGTGGAGAATTTGAGATAAAGTTAGATTTTTCAGGAGAGCATTCAAGTGCATAGAGTTTCTCTTTCTTTTTGGTTACCAGATCTAAAGGGATTGGGTAATAGATTTCAGATTCTCTATCGGCTAGAAAAACGCCATTGAGGCTTATAGAGCCCAGTGAGTTGGGTGTTCCTATGGTCTCTGCCATTTTTCCTTGATAAAAAGAAATTAAATCGCCCTGCTCGGAAATGTATGCCGTTCTTAACCCGCCGAGTATTGTTGAAGGTAAAGGTGGAAAAATGGAATAGCCCTCTGATTGATCACCCTTTGTAAAGGGGCGACCATCTCGAAAAAAGAAGGTATCATTTGCCTGAAGAAATAGTATCACTTTGACTCCCTTGTAATAAAGACGATTATGTCCAAAAAATTGAGAAATTTCTTGAAAGGCGTGAAGTAACTCCACAATTCAATCGTTTCTGCGATTGTCTGTAGACTTGTCTCGTCAAGTTTTTCGTTTTTCTTCTTATAGGCACGTTCAATAAGACGCATAAATTCTTTATCAATGATGGCGGGTGGTAAACCAGTCATCAGATCACCTTCATCACCTATTAATTTTGTGACTGCGTTCCGAAAGGTGTATATAAAACTTTTAGAAATTTCATTATCTTGTAGAAGTTTGACCAATCTCTGACTGATAGTGAGTACATCCAGATCACTGGGGTTCCACTTTGTCACCATTTCACTGATATTTCCAGAGTGCTTGAACAACGCAATACCCATTGCATCCTTTCCATCTTCTTTTTTCGCTTCCTTTTCCATCCGTCGTGCATGCCGAATCACGTTATTAAGTGGCATCTTATTGTGGGCAATGCACACACCGGCGGAAGCACCCGTAAAGCAAGGGAATTCTTCTCGTAACCTTTTTAACATTGGTAACAGGTCCTTGAGATTCGCAAGGGCAAGTAGGTCATCACCGCCTGCATAAGTCAACTTGCCAAGATATTCCTCTTCAACAATCCGACGCGCTTTTTTTGAGTAGTTAATCAGCTGCCTGCTATTTTCAGCATGCTGATCTTGACTTTCAACTTCCCGATTTATTTCTCCCATATTGTCAGCATCAAGTGCTATAGCGGCATAATATTTCCCTGGCTCACCTTTAAGCACTCCAACAAGATCTTTACGTAATTTCTTACACTGTTCAATTTGATTTTTTTCTGGCAATACATTAATGTTATAGTAACGTTCAAGATAAGAGTCGTTGTACGTTTCCTCGTACAGCCATTCGCCATCAACATTATTCGGTAAGGGACATTTTATCTTTGGCAATGGTTTAATAGTCGGGATAGTTGCCTCTTCGTCATCTGATTGGCGCAGTTCTTTAACTGCATTACAGAGTTTTGTATAGATTTCTAATGCCTCAGGTTTACAGACGATTCGTTGCTTAAAGCTCGCTGTAGCGACCTCCGATGTTGATGGGAATCTCGGTTTGTTGTTCTTAAATTCATTGCTGAATTCTGAGTGGTTTTCAAGGAAATACCTTCCCATCCGTTTTGTCAATGAGACAGCACTGAGAGCCTCTTTTTCTCGGCAATGTATAGGAGTGTTTTTAGCAAAATCTTCCCACCATTTCATTGCTTCATTAACGGTCTGATCTTCTTTTTTATGAAGT
This sequence comes from Candidatus Poribacteria bacterium, assembly GCA_028820845.1. Classification (NCBI taxonomy): domain Bacteria; phylum Candidatus Poribacteria; species Candidatus Poribacteria bacterium. Next base: position 81,625 of record JAPPII010000092.1, on the reverse strand, counting down.
ATTTCGTGTATACCATCAAGTGAGCATTTTCTTCCAAGCTCGCTGGTCTGTTTAAACGCCCGACAGTTTTTGATTGCGGCGAGGCTGCCAGCGGTCCGGGCATACCATTTGCCATATTCTTCCTCTGTTTCTTCTTCGGTAATCACCCAATAGATGTCAAAGAAATCAGGAATCTGTCTCTTAAAAATATCTTCAATATAAGTCTTACGCCATGTCCCAAATGCTTTATCAAGTACCCGTGTTGCCATTTTGTTAAATTCGTTTCTTACGCTTATTTCTGCTGTTTTTGCGCGTGTAACCAACTCATCTTGGGTAACTTTGTTTCCAATTGCCAAAAAAAGATTCGGAAAGGATGGTGTTGCAAAATCTTGAGACTTCCAAAAATCAAATGGTGATTTGCTTCCAATAGCAGGATAGATTATTTCAATGCCTTCGGTTTGAACCTGTTTCATTGCCGTTGCTATAAGATAAGACAAAATGTAACTGCCCATCCATAAGTCTTCAGTCTTCCGCGATGCTTCAATAAAAGATTGCACGGGACCTATTGTGAACATGAGCATGAGAGGCTTTGAATGATTTGTACTCATGAAAAATTTCCTACGTGATAATTTCAGCAACAAAAGAAATTTGCTTGTGAATATGGCGTGATTCATACCCTGGATAATTCCAGCGAAGTAGTGTTACAACTGGAACGTATTTCTTTCCTACTTTCTGCACACGGACATGAATGGGGGAAGCCAACCGCCTTTGTCCCTTTGCATATCCTAAGGCATCATCTCTGTGAGTATGAGTTGCTTGTCCTATATCTTTTAACAAGCACCCAACATCAGTTGTAGGATTACCAAAACCAATTAATCCAACCACAGGGTATTGTGGCAAAGTATTAGATGGATGTGTCAATTCAATGGCTCCACCTTTATTAATCTCAAATCGCTTGCCGTCCTCAAACTTTGCAACATTATTAAGCGTATCTAAAACTTCTTGCCGTAGGTCTGGAACATCGGCAAAAGACCAACATGTTTCACGAATTGAACCGAATCCGCGTCGTGAACGGTTGCCAACGCCACCCAGCAAAAAACCGAGTTTTGCAATTTGCCTATAAGTCGAAGCATCTGAAGCGTTTTTCGTAATCAAACATAAATTAAATTGTTTACCTACATCGTAGGCATCCATCTTAAAAGTGTTCTTATGCGGCAACGGACTATATTTTAGGGGAACCCCTAAATCCTTTTTTCCTGGAATACGAATTGAAAATGGAGCTTTACCATCTGTACTACCAAACAATTTTGCCTCAGTTTCCCGCAATGAATCTACATTACAATCCTGCACAGCCCGCCACCAGTAGCGAAATAGTGCTTTGAAAGGTGGGGGTCTAAGTTCCACAACTCTGTTATCATAACCATGGAGAAACATTGGTGTCACGGTTTCAAGATTCAATTGCGTACTATTCATTTTTTCATCTCTGTATAAATTAGGTTTTATCGAGCGTCTTTTCTCAGGCATTCACGTAGAGAAAAAATTTGAACGCCTTTTCCGTTTCAGTCAAGCCAGTGAGAGTCACCTTGCACAAACGGGTCACTTTCCTGCTCTTCCGTTGATCGTCGATCAATGAGGGCGAAACGTTTCACTGGACGGTTCAGTTGCTGTGCTTCCTCCACCAATTTTTGTACAATCACGCCCATTAACGTTGTTCCACCTGTGATGTTTGCTCTAACCTCATCAGCATACGACAGATAGCCCTTGGCATGTTGGGCTACTTTTTCGATTTCATTAAAGCCCCCAAGTGGATCATCCAGTTTAATCTGTTCAATAGCCCCTCTAAACCCTGCTTCATCGGCAGCATCACGAGTACTATCAGCTGATGTGTCCGAACAAATTACGAGACAAGTGTCCGGATCAGCAACTTTTAGTGCTGAGAACAATACACCCGGCCGTCTACCTTGTGGTGAAATCAATAATCGCCCTCCCAACGGTGGCAGTTCAATTTCACTTGTTGTCTTCAAACCATCATCCTTCAGTTGATTCCAAAATTTCTGCACGTCCTTTAGAGAAATAGGAACCTCTTCAAGTGCCTCCGAACGCATTGCGTGATGATGTAGGGCGTTACGCAAATTATCTGTCAGTCGATTCCAGAACTCCCTAAATTCTTCCTGATCCTGTGTTAAGATTAATCGAGGTCCCCCACTTTTAGCAGATGCCCCAATAGCACCGAGGATCCGTTCATATCGGGGCCGGACTTTGTTATTATCCAACCACTTCTCAATCTCAACAGTTTTGCTTGATTTCCAGATTGCCCAAGAGATCACCCATTCCCGCATTAAGCCTACTGCAAGTGAAAGTTGATCCCGTTTCAGATACAAATCGATCATATACGCCTGACGCTTTAATTCATTTTCATCCAAAGGGATCTCCTCTTTCCACTTCCCTTTTTTCGCTGGCAGTTTTATAAACGCTGTTTTTTGCGCTGCACTGACAATGCTCTCAGTAAGTTCACCAACAAGAGGCGGTAGACTCTGGCTATCTGTGGCAGGAAGTTTCTCAATTGAAGCAACAAGACCTCTACTAGCTTTTTCTAATTCCAAGGGCAAGGCGGACTCGTAAGCAAAAGCATAATTTTTTAGCGAGTCAACAGCACCTTTGACTTGATTGGATTTTTTATAAAGTTCAATAGCTTCAAGTGGAGGTTTCTTGGCTCCGTTCTGTAATTTGCTTCCTTGTTCACGCAGCTGATTTGCTAATGGTTGGAGAAGACTCGCCATCGGATTTGTTGTTCCTTGATCGCGGAACATCCGGACAGCATGAAACCATTCTGGCAATTCAAGGAGCGGCTGTAGGTCAATGATGGGTTTAGGTTCCTCCTTCGCTATCCCTTCAACCATGCCGTAGTAGGCACCGCGAATATTTACACCACGAAGAGATTTAAGATACAGCACTAAGGCATAGAAGATAAACGGGAAGTGCCGGAGCCCCTGTGTGACATCAAGGGTCAGATCAGCACCTTCTGGCACGCGATTGGCAACAGTCTCAAGAATCTGACGAATTTCGTCAGTGCTGCTTCCGTTAGGAATTTCAACTAACTCAGGACTCAATCTAAGAGTTCTGCAGATTCCTGCACGAAAAATCTGCCATGTTTCACGCTTGGCATCTTGGGTAACTACCGCGACAACACGATTGGGTAACTGGGATTTCTCAAGGAGTTCCACCAACGCCAGTGGGGTGAGGTCGGCCTCGGCTTTTTTCCCGTTCCATAGATATTCTGTTTTAATCGCTCGCATTCCGAGGCTGGTCAGTAAAATATGTTCTTTACCTACGGATGCGTGGCATGTCTTTGCCATGAAAATTGTCCTTATTCTTTTACAGAAATCATATCACAGATTAATTTATTAATCCAACAGTACTTACGCAAACTGGACAAATATCGGACATACAGACGCAAGAAACCGGTATTCTCCATATTTTTAACCCCCTAAATCCCTCAACTCCCCATCCCCTCTTATCAGGGAGGTAGAGGGCCTTTAAGAAGCAGTGCGTAAGTCCTACCTACTTTTTTGTTCTGGTATAAGATCGGCATTCGTTTAGGATTCACTGTAAGTGCGTGCCTGTAAATGGGCAAGTTGTTCTTGAAGGCGTTCGAGTTCTGCTTCTGCTTTCTGTCGTGCGATGGTTTCTTGGGCAGCGCGTGTTTCGGCCTCTTCGGCGCGTGCGGCGTTTTGCTCCGCGGGCGTTTGGAGCCATTGCTCGGTAACCGGATCGTAAACCGCTAAACGCCTCCCGCGTATATGGAAATCTAAACCGAGAACATCTGAATGGATACCACCGTCAACGCCCGGGGATACTGGGACATAGGTCCCCTTTACCAACTGAAATCCCATCAGGGGCGAAGGCAGATAAAGTGCCTCAGCGTCATAGAGGAGGTAGTTCGGTATACCGAGTGCGGCGTAAAGTGCCATCTTGTCTGTGAGGTTGTTTTGATAAGTGGTTTTGCTTGAGAACTCCATCACAAAGTCTGGCACCTTTCCCTCTTCCCAGACTTTGTAAGTGTGTCGTTTCTTTTGCCCGATACCGAAGGCGACGAGAACATCCGGTGCGATGACTGCGCGCGGGTTGCCCTGGGTGTAATATGTGAGAATATCGCCGGAGACATAGACCTCAGGCCTATGAGCAAAATGTGCCTTCAGCGTTTGCAAGAGCCAAATAAGGATTTCAAGGTGGAAGTCGCTTGCTGCCATCGGTTTACCGTCCGTTTCAGGGTAGAGGTCTGCCGCATCTGTCGGTGCGTAAGGTATGTTGATCCCATTTTTGTAGGTATCCATCGGTGTTTCTCCTTGCCGTGTGGTGCGTGAAAAGACAGAGTTAGGGTCTTGGTAAGATTATACCTTTTTAAGGAGGGGACGTCAATCTTTTTTTAGCCTCGGACACGAAAACGCACCTATCAGTTTTAAAGAGCACCTCACCAGAAAAGCGGAGTAGATATTTTGCTTGACACGAATTGATTTCTCATCTATTTTATTAGCAATTAGCAGTCGGCGTTTGGCAGGAACATTTTCCCTAAAAGAAAAGTGCCCCGGACAACTACGGAGGTTGGAGATAGATGGGAATACTCACGAAAGAGCAGCGGAAGCAGTGGAGGGCTGAAGGTTATATCGTCTTGAAGGGGGTGCTCTCTCCGGATGAAGTGCAGGCACTCCTGACAATAGTGGATGCAATGGACAGCGAGTTTCGGAAAGGTGAGAATGTCACAGCAGACTCTGTTTTCGATAAGCGGAATGCAATGGAGGATCATGACATCTTCGTTGACTTAATGGATCATCCGGGGACGTTCCCGATTGTGCGTGAACTGATGGGCGACTTTATCCAGTTGAGTATGTCTGAGGTGATTGTGCGTCCTCCGAACCCGAAAGATCCGGGGTATCTACACACGGATGGTGGGCAGGCGATGCGGACGATTCGGGTCAGCAGATCAAGTTCGCCGCTTCAGGTCAAACTCCATTACTTCTTGACGGACCTTGAGAAACCCGATAGCGGAAACTTCACCGTCGTGCCGGGAAGCCATAATCGTACGTTTCCAGAAACAGGGGTCAAGGACGGTCCCTATATCCCGGAAGCCGTGCAGCTGCGTGTAAAGGCGGGGGATGCTGCTGTTTTTCCGCACGCATTGTGGCATGGTGTTGCCAGCAACCGGTCGGAACAGCCTCGGAAGACGCTCATCTATTGCTATAGCCATCAGTGCTTCCGACCCTTTGATTATGAGAAGGCATCGCCGGAACTTTTGGAACGCTGCACGCCGCGTCAGCGGAGATTGATTGGGGATATTGGCGAATGGAAACCGGGGTCGTATTTCTATTCGCCAGGGGATCAGGAGAAATTGATTGATGGGCAAGAGGTGGATTAGTCGATTTCGATGACGACGTACTTCTGCTCAACGGTGACGGGGAAGGTATCGGCGACGTAGGGACCTTTTTGAGGTTCAGCATCAGAACTGGATGCCTCGATGTCTTCACCGCTCTCGACGTGGACTTCGTATTTTCTGACGCGCCGCTGCGCTGGACTCCACCAAGATTGCCCTGTTTTGATGTCGAATTCCCAACTGTGCCATGGGCAGCGGAGAATCTCGCCTTTACGGGTGTAGTTATAGTTGCCTGGACCCGAGGATTCTAAGAAGCCGGTGACAAGACCGCTACATAAAGGTCCGCCTTGGTGGGGGCAGCTATTACGGATAGCGTAGTATTCGCCATCAATGTTAAAGACACCGATGGAGCGTCCACCGATTTCAATGATTTTGCGTTCACCGACTGGAATTTCGTCTGCTGTTGCTACTACGTATTTGGGCATTTGGGTGTTGGTTAATGGTTAATAGTTAATAGTTGTTAGTTGAATAAGGCGCGATTTTATAGGGAATCGGTGCGGTTAGAAACCGCACCTACCTATTTTAAGAGCGAATCGCTACTACAGTTTATCAAAGTCGTAAAGTTCGCGGGCGTTGTCGGCTAAAATCTTTCGACGGAGTTCGGGTTTCAGGAAACTCGGCAACGCACGGTCAGGCGCGTCAAAGTCCCAATGCGGGTAATCTGTGGCGAACATCAGTTTGTCGTTCATATCCATCTGCTCAAGCATCTGCTCGAAATACTCGCGTTTGGGTGGTTCTTCCATCGGTTGTGTACTCAGCCAGAAATGATCTCGGATGTATTCTGAGGGTTTCCGTTTCAGATCCGGTACTTCCGCCCGTAGTTTCTCCCACGTTGCATCCAGTCGCCAGATAAGAGGTGGGAGCCATGCGAATCCGCCTTCAATGAGGACAATCTTGAGGTTCGGGAAACGCTCAAATACGCCTTCAATGACGTAACTGATGACCTGCGTGTGGAAGGCTTGTGGCATACCGCCGTGGTCTTCAATGTAATAGGAGGGCCATCCGGCACCTGTAATCTGACCCTGATTGCCGCCGAAGTGGATACCGATGGGTAAATCATACTCACAGGCGGCTTCGTACATTTTCCAATATTTTCGGTTTCCAAGCGGGTCTCTCGTCCGTGCAAGGAGCAAGATCTGAACAAACGCCGGGTTGGGACCACATCGGTGAATTTCCTCAGCAGCAAGATCAGGATTCTCATAGGCGGGAACAATAGAGGCGCGTAGGCGCGGGTCAGGTTCGACCCAATCGGCGACCTGCCAATCGTTGACGGCACTGGCGAGTGCGGCACCGAATTCAATATTCAACTGCTCCCCAACAGGCATGAGTGGGTTCAGCACGCCGTACTCGATGTCGAATGCGTCAAGAAGCTGCTCCTGCATAAATTCCAAATCTGCACCCGGAGAGAGTCCTGAAGGGGGCCATGCGTCACGCCGGGCGGCATTCAGAAGCGCTCGCGGATAATAGCCACCGATGCGGCCCCGGAGCCCAAAGGTCTTATAGTACTCCTGCCATCGTTCGGATAGATAAGGGGATAGACCTCCCGGCGGAATCGAGTTGTGGATGTCGCAATCAATCACTGGCAACTTGGAACGTTTGGTCGTTGTGTTTTCCATTGCGTTTATCTCCTATGGGTTATTGGTTGTCAGTTGATAGAAGGCACGAGCATTTTCATATAAAATTTTGCGGGTAAGCGACCCTGGCAATTCTGCTGGTAGTGCATCGCTCGGTGTATTGAACTGCCAATGCGGATAATCGGTTGAAAACATAAGCATCTCATCAGACTCCAATTGCCCGATAATTTGGAGGAGCTGCTCGGGTATCGGTGGCGTATCAATAGGTTGTAAGGTAAACCGAATATGCTTCCGCATATACTCAGAAGGCGGACGTTTCAGCCACGGTGTGTTGTTTCGGAGCCCCCGCCATTCTTTATCAATCCGCCACATCACAGCGGGGAGCCATGTAAACCCGCTTTCAATTAGAACGACGCGTAATTCGGGAAACTGGTCGAAAGTCCCTTCTGCAACGAGACTAATCACCTGTGCTTGAAAGACCTGTGTCATCCCGCTATATTCTTCCAAATAGGTCGATGGCCACCCCGTCGCGGAGGGTTGCGTCCCAGGAGCACCGCCGTAATGGATGGCGATAGCGAGATTGTGTCGGACTGCTGCTTCGTAAATCGGATAGTAATTGCGGTTGCCGTACGGGACACGTGAACGAACAGGGAGTACAGTTTGGACAAATCCGGGGTGATCGCCGACCCGCTCAATTTCTTTCGCAGCGAGGTCGGGAATTTGGCTTGGAATTACCAGAGAGGCACGGAGTCGGGGTTCTGGATCGAGCCAATGTTCTATCTGCCAATCGTTTACTGCTTGTGCGATAGCAGCGGCGAGGTCAGGGTTATGAACGCTCTGAACGCGATAGGCACAATTGAGGATGCCGTATTCGAGGTTCCACCCATCAAGCAGGTGTTCGCGCACATGTTCAAGATCCACATCCCAGGGCGAAGGTGCGTCTGGATGCGTCGTTAACGGTGCGGCGCGCGGGTAATCGTTTGCATCGGGTCCCCTAAAGCCGGAGGTGCTGCAATAGTCGCACCAAAAATCAGACATATACGGGAAAAGTGCCTGTAAATTTGGGACTTCGTTATGAATGTCACAGTCAATAGCCTTGATGCCAGCCTGGACGAAATGCGGGACATCCCTGCTTTCCATGTACCGCTCCTTGATTTAACAACGATGGGGCGTACTGGATTTGAACCAGTGACTTCTACCGTGTGAAGGTAGCGCTCGTACCCCTGAGCTAACGCCCCACGTAGCGATATGGGCCCACTAGGACTCGAACCTAGGACCAGTCGGTTATGAGCCGACGGCTCTGACCACTGAGCTATGGGCCCGCTTTAATTGCTTTAATTTGATATACGAATTATACGATATTTCGGTGTTAAAAGCAAATTTTTTAAGGGTTATGGATTGTAGGTTCTGGGTTGTCTGCTGCTACATGAAGGCTACACGTGCGCAAACTAAAAGTTTACGCTACATATCCATGTTAGTTAACAAAATCACGGAGTTTTCGGCTTCGGCGTGGATGCCGTAATTTACGGAGTGCCTTTGCCTCAATCTGTCGGATCCGTTCCCGGGTCACTTTAAAGATACTCCCGACCTCTTCAAGCGTTCTTGGATAACCGTCATCAATCCCGAAACGGAGCGAAATCACGCGTCTCTCGCGATCGCTTAAGTCGTCAAGGACATCTTGGATCTGTTCCTTGAGAATGTTCAATTCAGCTTCCTGCACAGGGGATGGTGCGTCAGTGTCTACGATGAAAGAGCCGAGAGGATTATCGTCTTCTTCGCCGATCGGTGTGTCTAAGGACGAGGTTTCTGGTGCGACTGACAAAGCCTCGGTGACCTTGCTGGTCGAAATTTTCAAATCTTGTGCGATCTGTTCGGCAGTCGGTTCACTCCCCAATTCTTGGAGTAGGGAGCGTTGGACGCGTCGTATCTTGTTAATGCGTTCGTGCATGTGAACAGGGATCCGAATCGTGCGTCCCTGATCAGCAATCGCGCGGGTGATACCCTGTCGAATCCACCATGTCGCGTATGTGCTAAATTTGTAGCCGCGCTGGTAATCGAATTTATCGACCGCTCGCATTAACCCGATGTTTCCTTCTTGGATTAAGTCGAGAAATTCGAGTCCTGATGAACGGTGCCTGTGTTTCTTTGCGATACTGACGACGAGACGGAGATTGGCTTCAACAATTGCCATCTTTGCAGCTTGCGCCTCAGACTCGCCTTCATCAATTTGCTGGGTGAGAGATTTGAGGTGCTCGCGCGAGACGCCAATTTCATTCATCTGCTGTCGGATACTGCGTTTACAGCGGACAATTTCGATGTAGGCTTCCGCCATCGCAGCCGTTTCAAACTTCCGTTTCGGGTCACTATCACCATTGAACCATTCGTGAGGAATATCGTGAGATTGTTGGAGGTACTGTACTTGGCTCTCCCATACACTAATCTGATATTCCGACTGTTTGACGCGGTCAGAGATTTTGCTAATCTCTTCGCGGTCAATTTTCAGTTTGTCGAGCGTTTTCATCAATTTGTTACGCGTTTTCGATTTCTGCGCGGATGCGTTTCCATTTTCGGCAGCATTGAAACGTTCTATCTCCAGTTTCTCCAGCACGTCTAACGCCTTCTTCACCTGTTCCCGAAGTTTCCGTTCCTTGTCCTGGGTTGATGTGCTCTTAACGGGCATATCAATAATATCAGATGCCCGTTTTTTGGCAGTGACGACTTTATAGAGCATCTTCCGAATTTCTGTAATTGCCAGTGCGGTTCCGAAGGTCGCCTCAAGCGCGGCGCGATGGCCGGCTTCAATCCGTTTGGCGAGTTCGACCTCTTGGGTCCGATCAAGCAACTGAAATCTTCCCATCTCACGCATATAGACTTTCACCGAATCATCTGTGTAATTACCGGCGAGAGCGGATAAGTCTGCCATCTCATCGTCATATTCGAGATCATCACCGCTCTCAGAATCCAGATAATCAACGGTAGAATAGTCTTTAAAATCCATGATTAACTTGCTCCTTTTCTAAGGTTGTCCGGTTAAGGCGCGTCTCTGGTTTGAAAGTTTCACTAATTCCTTGAGGGTTTCCACCTCATCTGTGCCCTCAGCGAGTGCATGGGAGCGGATACGCTGTTCGAGATCTTGTAAGAGGAAATTCTTGAGTTTATTGAGGCAGCCGTCAACCCGCGCTCGCAATAAATTCGGAGGCGGCGTTCTACGGAGCAGCGCATTCGAGACGAATCCTCTCACTTCCTCATCAGGGCACGCATTGATGAGTGTTTGGATGTCAACGTTTTCATTGTCCTTACACGCCTCCCAGAGCAATTGCGCTATTTTAGAGAAACGCGGTTCTGTGAAATTCTGGTAATGAAATTCCGATTTAACACTTGGAATTAACGCTGGACTTTGAATTAATGCTTCAATGAATTGACTTTCGATTTGGGCGCGTGTGGATAATTTTTGCGGTGCGTTCTTCGCTTGCCTCACGCGTTGAGGTGTCTGTTCTGCTTGAAGTCCTGCGTCTCGCAATTCCTGCCAAAGCACGCGTTCATCAATATGTAGTTCACGCGCGGCGTATTTGACGTATTCACTGCGCTCCATCCGATTTTTGAGACTTAGGAGCGTCTCCGTAATTTCCTTAGCAATCTGTGCTTTCACGTCAACTCGGTGGATGTCCTGTCGTTGAATAGCTGCTTGAATCTGAAATTCGATGAGGTTTATGGCTCTATCAGTAAGTTCCGTGAAGGCAGACGCACCGTGTTGTCGTGTAAATGAATCGGGATCCTCTCCAGCTGGAAGAAGTGCTACGCGGACGCGCAATCCCTCTGCGAGCACACGGTGCAACCCACGCTGCGCTGCTCGGAAACCCGAGGCATCTCCGTCATAGACGATAACGACTTCAGGGGCAAACCGCTTCAATAAACCGGCGTGATTTTCACTCAGAGAGGTTCCAGAGGACGCTACCACATTCTCAATCCCGGACTGATAAAGCATTAAAACATCCATATAACCTTCGACGAGGAGGACTCGCTGCTGCTTGTAAATGGATTGACGGGCTTTATCGAGGTTGTAAAGGAGATTGCTCTTATCATATAGAACAGTCGCAGGCGAATTCAGATATTTGGGTTGATGTTCTTCAGAAAGCGCACGCCCCCCAAAGGCGACAGGCGCACCGCGTTCATTACAAATCGGGAACAAGATCCGATTCCAAAACCGGTCTTGCGGACCCCGATCCTCGTCCTTGATTAATCCGGCATCAATCAACTGTTGGGTTGTAAATCCTTCGTCCGTGGCAGCCTTCACGAGATTCCGCCGTCCCGGCTGTGCGTACCCCAATTGAAACAGCCGAAGGGTCTTCGGTTGGACCCCACGATGTTTCAGATACCGCATGGCTGATGTACCGATCCTGTCAGTAAACAGTTGTCGGTGGTAATATTCCACCGCAAAACGGTTGAGATCCTCCAAAGATGTGAGCCGTTTTCGAATCGCAATTTCACGGACATCTTGGGTTGGGAGCGTAATATTCAAGCGATCTGCCAACCATTCTGCTGTCTCTCTAAAGGATTTACCCTCATGCTTTTGGATAAAAGAGATAACATTGCCGCCTGTTTGACAACCGAAACAATAGAACATCTGTTTTTCCGCTGAGACGGTGAAAGAGGGTGTTTTCTCGTCATGGAATGGACACAGTCCCTTGAAATCACGACCCGCAGGACGCAGGGCAACGCCGCACTCGGAGACGACTTCAACGATGTTCGTACGCCTCCGAATTTCATCAATCGTTTCCCTGGGTATATGGTTTCTTGATCGAGCAGCGTTCACAATGAATCTGTCCTAATATGGTTATAAGTTATAAGTTATAAGTTAGGCGAAGTTAGAAACATCGCCTACCAAGTTAGGTGTGTTTACGTCACTCCTTAAACGTGACAACGGTTACACCTTCACCGCCTTGATCGTAGGGTGCGAATTGGTATTTCGCGACATGTGGATTCCCACGCAATTCCGCATGCACAGCGTTCCGCAATGCGCCTGTCCCCTTGCCGTGCAGGATTCGCACTGTCGGGAGACCGGCAAGATACGCATCATCAAGATACTTATCGGTAATATCCAAAGCTTCCTTTACAAGCATTCCGTGAATATTCAACTCATCGCTGATTGAGTTGGCTTTGCTGTATTGGATGTCAAGCACAGAAGTTGACAATCGGGACACCTCTTGCTTGGGGCGCACGGAGTCGATATCGTGGTATGCGGCTTGCATTTGCATATTCCCCACCAAAATCTGTAAAGGCATTTTCCCGCGGGGTTTTATAGCCGTAACCTCACCGAACTTGCCGAGTTTTTTGACCCTGACCTTATCGCCGACAGAGACTTTAATTTTCGATTGTTTGGGTTGTTGTTTCTTGGGCTGTTTGGGTTGTAGCGATTTTTTGGTGGTTTCTATTTTTGAGAAAGCGTTTTGGATACTCACTTTAGAGGCTTGTTCTTTACGAATATTAGTAACAAGGTTCTCAACAGTTCGTCGCGCCCCAGCAATGATACTGCGCGCTTCATCTTCGGCTTCCTGTTTCAATGTATGGCGTTTTGATTTGAGGTGCTGAAGGAGTTCGTTGTGTTTTTGACGCGCCGATTCAGCATCGCGAAGGTCACGCTGCAAGCGGCTTCGCTCTCCGTCCATCTCATTCTGCGTTTCCTGTAAACGAACGAGTAAATCTTCAACCGCAACGGTATTGCTCCCTAAATGAACCTCCGCTTCATCAAGGATTTCAGATGGAATTCCGAGGCGTTCTGCGATTTTTATAGCGTTGCTACTCCCCGGCACACCAACCTGCAGTCGATATGAAGGACGGAGGGTCTTCCAATCAAACTCCATTGAGGCGTTTTCCATGCGCGCTTGCGTGTGTGCGTAAGCCTTGAGTGCACCGTAGTGCGTCGTCACAATGGTATTAACCCGTCTGTTTCCGAGCCAATCGAGAAGTGCCATGCCGAGGGCAGTCCCTTCACTTGGGTCTGTGCCAGCCCCGATTTCATCTAACAACACAAGCGAGTGTTCGGCGTGATCAATCTTTTTCAGCATCTCAGCGATTTTCGTGATATGTGAGGAGAAAGTGCTAAGACTCTGTTCTATCCCTTGATCGTCGCCGATGTCAGCGAAAACCATGTCAAAGATGGCGATTTTGCTCCCGTGTGCTGCGGGGATATGTAAACCGGATTGCGCCATAAGCGTCAATAAACCGACAGTTTTGAGGACAACGGTTTTACCACCCGTATTCGGACCGGTAATAATCAATGTGTTAAAGGTGTCCCCAATATGGACATTCGTCGGCACGACGCGGTCTGGAAGGTCTTCATTCTCATCAGAATCAGACGCTTTAACACTCTGGAGATGAAATTCGAGTAGTGGGTGCCGTGCCTCAATTAATTTGATGTAACCTCGCGTATTGATTTTCGGCTCAACGGCATTCAATGCAAGGCTGAACCGCGCCTTTGCGTTTAAAAAGTCGAGTTCTGCTAAGAGATCGAGAGATAATTCCAATTCGTGTAGGTTGTCGCGCACACGATCTGTGAGGTCAAGGAGGATACGCCGAATTTCGCGATGTTCTGCTTCAGCGGCTTCGTGGAGTTCGTTATTCATCTGGACAATATCCAGCGGTTCGATAAAAAAGGTTGCGCCGCTTGTGGATTGCCCTTGGACGACCCCCCTGAAAGATGCCCGTGCCTCTTGTTTTATTGGAATAACGTATCGGTTATTTCGAGAGGTGATGACGGGTTCTTGAATCGCTTTTTGATGCTCAGGTGAGCGGAGCGTGGTTTCGAGTTTTTGATGGACATTTTCACGGAGGCGCGATAGCTTACGGCGAACCGCACGCAATTCAGGACTTGCGCGATCGAGTATGATACCGTCAGGGTTAATGCAATAGGTAATCGCCTCAACTAACTCCGAAAACTCTGGCAGCGCATCGACGATAGAAAATAAATTGGGAAATTCGTCTCGGTCGCGTTTTTTAAACGCCTTATGGATGTCTGTAGGAATCTGGGCGACCTTTCGGACATTCAGAAGTTCTTCAGTATCTAAAATTGCCCCGACTTTCGCAGCGTGGTTCAGGGATGCCCGAACATCCGTTAAGCCTCCCAAAGGGATCCCACCGTAGAGTTCATGAAAGAATTTAACTTCACTGCACAACGTCTGTAGATACCGAATTTTGTCAACGTCGTAGGACGGCTTGAGCGCGTCAACACGCGCTATCCCAAGTCGAGAAGCAGTGTATTTCTTCAGGAGTTCTCGGATTTTATCGTATTCTAAAGCCTTTTCAACACTGGGTAACACCGGTGTATCCTCTTTGGTTGGCACTTAATTGGAAATGGAACTACTGTTGCATCCAGATTCAAGAAGAAAGCCGCACAAACTAACAGTTTATGCTACAGAGTCGTCTGAAATGGAAGAAAACCGCACAAACTAACAGTTTATGCTACAAAAATATTATTACTGAGTTGTTTCGCGTTTAATGGCACTCCACGTAGTGACCAATTTTTGCTGCGCTTCGACAGGTAATATTCTTATATCCCGTAACCACGAAATAACGAAGATACTGCCATCAACCTCGACAATTTCTTGTGTTTCATCGGTAGCGAAGTCATAAAGATAAACCGATCCCCACCGAGAATAGGCTATGTAGTCCCCTTCAGGCGACCAGTCGCCCCAATAGCCTGTGGCTTTATCGACATCAAACAACGGTACAATCTCTTTGGTTTCAATGTCAATTGTGCAAAAGGTATCGAACTCTCTATTCCATCTGAGGAAAAGGATGCGATCGCCGCCAGGTGCCCAGACGGGATAAAAATCTTTATTGAGTTCAGTCAAAACTTCTATCTCTTTGGTTTCGACATCTAAAAGGTAGAGATGCTCCAACCACCCCGGTCTGGAGAGTGAAAAAGCGAGCCGCTTTCCGTTAGGGGACCAAGAGATTCCCCAGAATGAATAGGGCCATCCGAGGTGTGGCACCTGTGTCATCACTTCCATTTCCCCACTTTCGATGTCGAGAACCCAAATCTGGTTTTCTTGAGGCAGCTGGTCTACGGTATAACCATTGAAAGCGAGTTGTCTGCCGTTGGGAGATGCAGAAAGAAAGCGGTATGTGCCAGAAATGGGGGTAACGAGTTTCTTATTCTTTGGATTGTCAGGATTAATGGAGTAGACATCAGAGTGTCCTTTATCGCGCTGGATGAAATAGAGTAAATCACCGTTGGGTCCCCAAGACGGGTACATGCCTTTGTGGTTCAAAGGGATGGCTGTGAAATCTTTAGTGCCTCTGAGAGCAGTAGCGTAGAGATTCCAATCGAAGCGTCCTAAGTTCTCGTCGAACCCGTTGACTGCATAAGCCAATTGTCCAGTAGGTTCGGCATTGAGTGGCGAAGTGAGAGTGATGAGGCATAAGCAGCACAGGCTCAAAAGTGTGAACTTAATGGTCTTAGCGGCAAAAAAAGGTATGAGGCTATATTTATGTGTCATTACTGCTCCTTAGAAAATAAAAATTATTGGGCAGATCCAAGCCGTTTGTGATGAAGAAGTGCGTTTTCATAGAGCCGACGGCTTAATCCGAGTTTTTCAAATTCAACAACGAGATCGTAACTATACAATGCCGAACTTTCTCTGCCTTCTTCATCGGCGCGACGGGCGTTTTGAACGTTACTTATTACTTCCATTGCCTCTTTTTCAAAGCTGCCAATCTGCTTTCGGAGTTCAGAGGTGAGTCCACCTGTGATATCTTTGTTCACTTTATAGGTCCGAATTGCGTCCGTATACGCAACGTAAGCATCATAGTACTGTTTTTCGTTTTCGAGGGTTTGTGCCCCCGATATATCTAACGGTTCGCCAATCGCTGCGATAACAACTTTCGCTTCCTCGATGAGCTCACGGCTTTTCTGGGTAATTCCTGCCTCAAGTGTGGTTCGGAATTCATCTATAATTTCTTTATATGCCGCACCTGCAGCGTCTGGATCACCAGACCTCTCATAAGCGAGGGCTTGGTTAAATTTGGCACTGGCGAGGACGAACTGCCGAATTTCCGGTGAGAGTTGCGGTGTCGGCGGGAACGCCTTCGCTTGATACGCAGCGATGGCGGCTTCGTAATTACCTTCTTGTTCGTAGGTGTTGCCTATCGCTTTTTGGGCATATAGACTATAGATTTGATTTTCGGGTTGGTGCTGGTCAATGATTTGTTGGAATTGCGCCCGGGCTTCTGGGTAGTTTTGTTGATAATAGAGCGTCTTTGCGGATTGGTAGCGCGCTTTGTCACTAAAAGTTGAATTCGGATATGCCTCATAAATCTCTTGAAGTTGCGTCTGTGCCGTCTTAAGTGATTCTTCACTTTCAGCCAATTTCTCGGTATCGAAAAGGCTCTCTTCTGCTGTTTGATAGACTTCGGTAGCCTGACGGAGAGCAACGGTTGCTTCGGCGCGGCGATTCTCTTGGTTCTGATGGTATGCTGCATAACCTGCGACGGCAACAACGATGACACCTACTATAATAACAATCGTCCGCAGATTGCGCCGCAGGAAGGCATAGACTTCCAGTACGCCTTCAATAAATTTATCTTCTTGGATTTCTTCTTTCGTCAGTCGTCGGTTTTGTGACATGATTTTCCTCAGTTCTACACAATTTTATAGTAGATCCCGTAAATACTTTTACATTCTCAAACATCCCCTGATAGGTGCGGTTTCCTAACCGCACCGATACGAAGTGTGAAATTAATTCTAAAATCTACTACAAAGGATAGTCAAGCGGGTGACGGGAATTGAACCCGCGACCCTCAGCTTGGGAAGCTGACGCTCTACCGCTGAGCTACACCCGCATTTGTTATTGGTTATAATACCATTTCTAAAAGTTTATCTCGCATTAACCGAACCCACTCACGTCACACCCAGTAGGTGCGGTTTCTAACCGCACCGAGCAGTGCTGAAAAATAGCCAACCTTTTAAGAGGAATTATCAATTAGAATTGGTATAAGTTATTGGTTAAGAAGTTTCCTTAATAAGTATAATAACACACCGGGATTCCCATTTTCAATGTAAAATCAAAAAGCGGGTGTTAGCATGATGTGCAGCAAATGCTTGCAAGTTTTACCAAATACCCGCTTTTTCGCTTATACGCGATAAAGACCTCGCCTGCGATACTGGCGTGTCTATTGCAGTTTGTCTAACTCGCCCAAAACCTGTTCGGCAGTCAAGGTATTCTCCGGCGGCGCAGCCTCAACGTGTTTGAAGGCAATGTTTCCTGATTTATCAACGATAAACACACCGCGCGTGGTAATACCAACCTCTTCAAGTGCCATACCGAACTCTTTGGATACCTCAAGGTTCATATCAGCAAGCAGTGGAAAATCGACACCACCGAGTACTTCGCTCCACGCCTTATGCGCGAAGGTTGAATCCCGATTGATAGCGACGACCTCAGCACCTTTCGCCTGAATCGCATCCAATTTTTCGTTGAAATCCGGCACCTGTTCAGCACAGACTGGGGAAAAAGCGAGTGGGTAGAAAAGCACGACTAAATTTTTACCCGCATAGTCGCTCAATGAAACTTCAACATCTTCTTGGTTAACCGCACCCTGGAGTGTAAAATCCGGTGCAGCACTTCCTACATTTGCCATTAAAATCCTCCTGTATTCGTTGTTCGCGATTCGTTGTTCGCGATTCGCTGTTTGCTATCTGCTATTCGCGGTTTGCGGTTTGCGGTCCGCGATTCGCTTTAGTGTCGCCCACGATGTTGCGAGTTTTCCGTTAGGTTCGACCGCCGTGAGAGACGTTGTTGTCACACCGTTGACACTGACATCATCAAAACTGGCTTGCGTATCCCATGTCCAGACCCCGACTCTACCGCGCGGATACGTGTCATCAAAAAATACGGCTTGCTCTATGCCATTAATAGCGAGTGCGATTCGGCTGCCTTCAAGGGTTGCACTGAGCATAAACCATTCGTTTCGGGTGAGTGTCAGTCCGATAGGTGCGATATCGTGTTCAATCTCGTCGCGTCCTTCAAATCCGTCTTTAAAAGCGGTGCTGCGGCGGTGTCTCCACAACTCAGATTTATTCTCCTTCGGACAGATGAGATAGACGTAGTATTCAAATTCATTTTGTGCGCGAAAGACGATCCCTGCCCAGTGTCCTGCCTCAATACGGACTTTTGCTTTTACGGTGTGGTCTGTCCATTCTGCCCCATTTGCTAACGTTTTTTGCGCCTCACCATAGCGCGTTGTCTGTTTATAGACCCCGTCTTCTACTTCCCACGTACCGTTTGCAGGGGTCCAATCTGCGGCATTGTCGTCGAATGTCCACGTTTGCTGCTCGGCGGCAGCAACAGAAACGAGACCAATACCAATATATATCAGAAAGAGGGTTATTCGACGTTTCATAACACCCCCTGGGTTTTGGTGAGTCAGTCTAAGTTTGTCGGTAACATACGCCATACGAAAGTAGGGCGAAGGTCCGGGGACCTTGCCCTACGCTTCAAAAACTACTTCGCTTTAAGTTTTGCCCAGCGCGTTGTGAGCTTGCCTTGTGGATCAACAGAAAGCGTTCCGATTTCCATTTCGTTAACTTCATTTTCGGTCAATGCAACGGAGTAAATACGGGATTCCTCAATATGTGCGTTGAGATCGCCGGGACCGCCGAGCCCATTTGTATGCCGTTTACCCCAGATAATTTCTGCATCATCTGTGGGCCAGGTTTTGATCTCACCCTTTTCATAGCTACCGAGGCTCTCACCGTTACGGTAACCCGTTATCTTGTAAGTCCCACCCTTATCTTCATAAGTGAAGGCTAAGTAGACCATTTCGCCTTCGTTCTTTTCGTTGTGTGCGTCTGGAAAGTCCTCTGTGCGGTGGAACCAACTGCTGCCTGACATCCACTGATTCGGTTGGCGTTCGGCGTAGACGATGGCGTTGAATTGGTCTTCAGAGGCTTTATCTAACGTGAGTGCCGAACCTTTGGTTGCGGCGAGACTGTCTAATGCGACCCATGTCATCAAAGTCTTCTCTTCGATATCGGGGCCGCTGTATTCAAGTGCGTGTGCCCATTTTCCTGTCTCAACAATTAGCTGCCCGTCTTTGAGTTCGGCACCGTGGAGGTCTATATCGCTCCAGTTACCGATCTCGTCCTTTTCACTGTCAAATAGCCACCATCCGAGTAGATTGTCTGCTTGCGCATCCTGTGCGACTGCTGGCAGGGACATACAAAACATCAGCAGAACAGCACAGATGGAATAACCTTTCATTTTCATACTTAAGGTCTCCTATTAGCGTGTGTTGTGGGCAAATTTTTCCAAGAATGGAAAACATATTACATATCTACGCGCGTAGATATGTGAAAAATATTATACTATATATTAATGATGAAAGTCAAATTTATAGTAAAGTTTAAAATTAAAGAAAGACTAAAACTACTGCCAATTCCTATCTCCGAGTTTATAGCACATTTTAACTTGCCATCCGTTAGTAAATATAGTATAATATATTATCTCTATCTTCAAAGGAGGACCTACGCCGTGAATCTCTCAAGACTGAATGTGTCAATAACACCATTAACCCACTCCTGCAAAATGTTACACTTTTCGCCAAATTCGTTTTTTTTCACACAAGAAAAAATCGGAAATTAAACGTCAACGAACCCTTACGGGGACTGGGTTCTCTAACGTCATAGGCAACACATCACATGTTACACGGGTGTAACATTTAGTGTAACATTTTTAACGTGTGTTGCTAAAAAATATACCGTTAAGTTAACATCATATTTATACAGCAATCCTACCAGTCCCTCAATCCTATAAATCCTGATTCATGCGACATGCATTCAGACAAGTGGACAATTGAATGAATCTGCCCTGAGAATCTCTATTTGCAAATTATTCGTGGTACGTGTTAATATTGTTAAGGATCAAATACAACAAAACAACAGCATGAAGGAACGGAAATGAAACGCTTGACGCTTTTGCTACTTGTTATCAGTATCGGATTTGCCGGTGAGGCTTTCTGCCAAGCGCAGGAGGACGCTACGGCGAAACGGATGACGGCGACCTTGGCAGGGAGAGTCGTCTGGAAAGGGCAAGACTTGTCGCATACAAGTGTGTCTGTTTATCGGGACGAAGCACTCCAACAGGTTTATATTAGTGGAATCCCGCAACTCGGCGATGGACAATTCACACTCCGTGTGGAACCCGGACGCTATTATCTCGTTGCTTATGTAGATGTTGATAAATCTGGGAGCTTTGATACAGGTGATGGCTTGGGTATGTTCGGAATTACCGACTGGGGCAATGAGAATCAAAACAAACAGGAGATTGAAGTCCAAGACGGAGAAAAGATTCGGGGTTTAGAGATCCCGATAACCGCACGAGCGACCTACATTGATAATAAACCAACGGTCGTTCCACTATCCGAATACGAACCGAGCCAACTCCAGCAATTCCAGACGGAGTTGCGCAAAGCGACATCGGGGTGTAGTGGGACACTGCGTTTTGTCCGCCAAGCACCAGAAAATCCGAAATCGCTCCGAGCCGGTTCACAAGCACTCATTCTTGCGTATACAGATTTATCGTGGAAATATCGTGCGGGTATCGCCAGAGTGACAGACGCTGGCAGCTGGACGCTCAATCTACCGCCGGGCAAATACTACCTGATGGCGATTGTGGATAACAACAGGACGAATAAACTGGATACAGGGGACGACTTTGGCTTCTACGGTGTTGAGGATATGCGGAAACGTGGGAATTTCCCACAGCCCGTTTTGGTTTCTGTGAACAAATTCACTGAAAATATAGAAATCGCAATCACTGCCACCTATCAAACTCGTGAGAAGACGCAAAAAGCAGCGACCAGCACGCTCACAGGCATCGTGTCTCCGGTGCCCGGGGATGTAACCGCACGGCTTGAAGTGTATTCAGACCCCGCCTTAGTCGCTCCGGTTGCCAGTGGCGAAACGGCGCCTGGGGGTGCGTTCCGTTTAGCACTCCCACCGGATGAATACTATGTTATCGCTAATCTGGATGCGGATAAGAATGGTAGATATAGTAAAGGGGACGGTTTAGGCGGCTACGGTACAATAGACATCACGGCACAGCCCCCAACTGCACTCACCTTAGTAGAAGGCGAAACCCAAGAAATTGAACTCGTGATAAGTGCACGCTACGATGACGATGGACGGCTTCATGCCACGCCACCCAGTATTGAAGCACATATTGAACAAGGCGGCATCGCCGGACGTATCGTATGGGACGGACACACTGTCCAGCAGGGAATACTGACGCTCTCTTACGCCCCTGACTTCAGTACACCGATTGCGATGCCGATTACTGTTTCAAGCGATGGCAGTTACCAAGTCAATGTGCTACCGGGCAGCTATTACGTCATGGCAGTCGTGGACGCAAACAACGACCAGAAAACCGGTATCGCCGATGGCGTTGGCATATACGGCACACGTCATCCCGTCCGCGGTGAACCTACAGCAGTTCATGTATTCCCTGGAGAAACAACAGCACATATTGACATTGCAGTTCTCGCAATTTACATCGATGCAGACGGAAATATGGCGGAAATTGAGGACGGTGGACGCTGGGAAATTAGGAAACGTTATGGAGAACCCGAAGACATCTTTCGTGTCACCCGTGGTGGACGTTTAAACGAAGAATGGAACTACTGGACAAAAGGGATCAGTTTTGTCTGGAAAGCAAACGGGGCCGGGTGGGAACTGGGTGATACAGGACGTTTTACCCCCAAAGCGGGCATCCTGATTGAAAAGGAAGACGGAGGGAAGGATGGAAAAAGGGAGGCAGGTCTCAATCTTCCAACCATCCAGTCTTCCAATCTTTTGTTTATCTATTTCGCTTACGACGGCATGATTTGGGGGATCTCGCCTGATGGGAACAGTACACCATTAGGTATTGGAGACAATCCAACTGTTGCAAATGATGGGACACTCATTTATCAGGATAGGGACGGGAACGTTATTATTCGGAACCGTGAAATGCCGGATGGTGGTCTGCTTTTCGATAGACGAAAAATGGCGGACGATGTCGCGATCTCGCCCGATGCACAATACGTTGCTTATACACGTCCGGAGTTCGGAGATCGAAGTCGCGTCGTTATACTGCATATTCCGAGTGGCTCCGAGCTCACTGTGCCGTCAACAGCACTGCAAAGTTTCACACCTGCCTGGAATAGCGACGGCACGATGCTAACTTATGTTACTGCAGGGAGCATCGAAAATCCGGAGGCAGCGATTCCTGTGGATGGGCAACAGAGACGAAACATCTACGCCTTCGATCAAATCGCACAGAGCGTCGAGCCGATTGTAATATCGCCAGACACAGACGATATAGAACCGACATGGTCGCCCGCGAATCCGAATCAACTGGCGTTCACACGAAAGGTCGGCGATTACCAACAGGTTTGGCTCGTCACCTATTCAAGTGAAGGTGTCCCGACAGAAAAGCAGTTGACTCGAAGGGGCGGCTCGCATCCAGCCTGGGTGCCACCGGATGGACGGTGGATTATCTACGAAAACAACGGGCAACTTTGGAAAATTGATACGACCCACCCAGAAACTACCGAGACGGCACTGATACACAATGGACACGTCGTATTTGGACGTGAACCGGCAGCTGCCGCAGGTAATTTACAAATAAACACACCAGGGAAAAACTGATGAATACGTTTCGGACTATGGTAAAGCGTAAAATTATAGTGAATTATAGAAATAAGCGAACATCTGGATGCCCGAACTTGTTCGGGAAAAGTGTGCTCTCCCCAACAAGTTGGGGCATCCGGAAAAACTTTACCAATATCAGGTGTATAAATAATTCTAAGATCCACCATGCTATACTCCTGATACTCCTATTGTTCCTTATCGGTACAAACATCGCCGCCGCGCAATGGCTGCTGATACCGATGGACATCGGGGCACAGACGAACCATCTGAAGGCTTACGGCTTGACATACTGGGCATTGGAGGTCCCACGGGAGTACCGTTGCTACTGGTGGTTGAACTATCGTGGCGGCGCATTTGTGCTGCCGGACTCCCCGGATGTCCAAATGCGTGCTGCGCTCATGGGAGTCAGCTTTGAACGGATGGACAATGCCGCGTATCGCAGCATCAAGGAATCTGTCCTTCAAGGCAGCAATATGGACGAGATTCTATTGGAAAAGGCTCCGAAGATTGCGGTATACGCACCCTCAGAGGCATCGCCTTATCGGGATCCATGGGACGATGCTGTTAAAATTGCACTGGACTACGCACAGATTCCCTACGATGTCATCTGGGATAAAGAGGTGCAGAGCGGTGTTTTAGAGACAGATGACTATGATTGGCTACATCTGCACCACGAGGACTTCACGGGGCAGCACGGCAAGTTCCACGCCTCGTTTTCGACGCAGGTCTGGTATCAACAACGGATGTTGATGTTTGAGCAAGCCGCTACGGAGGCGGGATTCCGACGCGTCCCACAGCACAAGGGACAGACGGCACAGATGATATCGGACTATATTGTCAACGGTGGGTTCATCTTTGCAATGTGTTCTGCCCCTGAAACCTTGGATATCGCATTGGCAACACGCGGCGGAGCCATCGACATCGTTGCACCTGAATTAGACGGAACACCGATTGAGACAGATGCGGAGGCGCACCTTGATTTTCAGCGGACCTTGGCGTTTGAGAATTTTAAACTCTATACGAATCCGTACCGATACGAATTCTCGGATATAGACAACCCGAAACCTGATAGGGATGCACAGAGCGGTGTTGAGGACTTTAAGCTTTTTGAGTTCGCAGCAAAGCACGATCCGATTCCAACAATGCTCACACAAAATCATGTGAGCGTTGTGCCGGGCTACCTCGGACAGACAACATCGTTTAACATGGATAGGATTCGCGGCTCTGTCACGATTCTCGGAGAGGTGGAAGGCACAAACTACGCAAAATATATTCACGGTAAATTAGGGAAAGGCACTTGGACGTTTCTCGGTGGACACGACCCAGAGGATTATCGTCACCTTGTGGGTGAAGGAAAAATCCCGACGAACCTCGATTTGCACAAACACTCGCCGGGGTATCGGTTAATTTTGAACAATATCCTATTTCCGGCGGCACGTAAGAAACCGCAGAAAACATAAGTGGCTGTCAGCCATCAGCAGTCAGCAGTCAGTACGTAGATTGGGTTGAGTGGAAACTTCCTGAAAACACCGTACAGCAGATAATTGGTGTGACAGATAGGGAAACTTGAATCACCAAAAAACGAGTGAAACCCAACGCATTCTCAGACGCACAGCGTTTAGGAGGAATTTACAATGAAATTTATCCGTTTTTTTCTTGTTTGTGGGCTTGGTCTGTTCGTTCTCGCGCCTATTATACCAGTTTCGGCACAAATGCCTGCCACAGAGAAGATTGTGTTTGTATCAAACCGGGATGGCAATTCTGAAATTTACATTATGAATCCCGATGGCAGTGGACAGACAAATTTAACCCATCATCGCGGGAACGATTACTCACCGGCCTGGTCGCCGACGGGTAGACAGATTCTGTTTGCCTCCGATCGCGCTGGGAAGGTTTCAGACCTCTATGTGATGGATGCCGATGGCGACAGCGTTAAACCTATTTTTCGCAAAAGAATGGAGCGGCGGCATCCGGCCTGGTCACCCGATGGCGAACGGATCGCTTACTATCGGGTCGATGGGGGTGAGGTCGCTATCTACACCGCCTCAATTGACGGACGGAATGAAAAAAGAATAGCAATCGGTATGCTTCCTGATTGGTCACCCGATGGTTCTGAAATCGCCTTTATGTCCGCCGAGGTGCTCCGACCGATAAATGACAGATTTGGGGGCATACAGATAGCCGACCCGAGAATTGAGATTGTTAATGTACGAACCAAGGCAAAAGAGGAAATCACACCAGAAGGGTTCGTGTTGCTGCTGGACCCTGTCTGGACACCCGATGGTACGAGACTCGTTTTTTCAGGTATAGACGCGAATGATCCGGCGCGGGCTCCTGGAGGGCATGCAACGAGCCTCTATATTGTGAACCGCAAACGGAACGGAGAACCGCGTAAGATTAAAGTGGAGGGGGATGTATCGAGTCCGGCTTTGGCACCGCGGGGTAATGCGCTTGTTTACCAGAGGGAAACCGGTGAAAAAGATCAACTCTTCAAAGTCGCTTTAGCCGGGGGTAGATCGGAACAACTCACGGACAGAGGTGGGAATTATAGTGCGGATTGGTTCGATCCAGTGTTCTCTTTACCGGTCTCACCACAACCCCATCTGTTAACAACGGTCTGGGGACGCGTGAAAGTCCGAACCGCAACGAATAATTAAAAAGATGAAAGCAGTCCTTGCAACGTGTAACCTGAACCAGTGGAGCCTCGACTTTGAGGGGAATACTGCGCGTATCATTGAATCCATCGAGATAGCGAAAGCGCGCGGGGCGCGGTATCGCTTGGGACCGGAACTGGAGATTACGGGATATTCTTGTGAAGACCATTTCCTGGAGTTAGACACGCTCCAACACAGTTGGGAATCGCTGGCACATATCCTTAAAGGGAAACACACAGACGGCATTCTCTGCGACATCGGTATGCCGGTCATGCACAAAAATGTCAGGTATAACTGTCGGGTCTTTGTGTTAGATGGCAAGTTGCTGTTGATTCGTCCAAAAATGTTCTTGGCAAGCGATGGTAACTATCGGGAGCATCGGTGGTTTGCGGCATGGGAACACGGTTGGACAACCGAACGCTACACGCTACCGCGCGAGATTCGCGAACTTACGGGACAACAGAAAGTACCCATCGGTATCGCAGCGATTGCCACGGGTGATACACTCTTGGCATCTGAGACGTGTGAGGAGCTGTTTGTGCCGATGAGTCCGCATATCCATTTCGGCAATGCCGGGGTGGAGATTATCGCAAATGGGTCAGGCTCTCACCATGAATTGCGGAAATTGGACACTCGCATCGCGCTGATCCGAAATGCCAGTGAGAAAAACGGCGGAGTCTACCTCTATGCAAACCAACAGGGGTGCGACGGGGGCCGACTCTATTTTGACGGATGCGCACTGATTGCCCAAAATGGCGAAATCTTGGCGCAAGGCTCTCAATTCTCACTCAAAGATGTAGAGGTCATCACGGCAACGGTGAACCTTGACGATGTTCGCGCCTATCGGGGGACGAAGGCGAGTCGTGCTGTCCAAGCGAGCAAAACGGTGGCACTGCCGCAGATTGATATTGATTTTGACGTGGGAATGGAAGGATGGAAGGATGGAAGGATGGATGTCCAATCTTCTTTTGCAATCGTTCCGCGTTACCACAAACCAGAAGAAGAGATAGCTCTCGGTCCAGCGTGTTGGCTTTGGGATTATCTGCGTAGATCGGAGGCAGCGGGGTACTTCATTCCGCTTTCTGGTGGTGCGGACAGCGGAGCGGTTGCGACGCTTGTCGGTTCGATGTGTCAACTCGTCGCTAAAGCGATCCGTGAAAATGATGAAACGGTCATCAAGGA
The DNA here is from genome assembly GCA_028820845.1 of Candidatus Poribacteria bacterium. Taxonomy (NCBI): domain Bacteria; phylum Candidatus Poribacteria; species Candidatus Poribacteria bacterium. Next base: position 55,120 of record JAPPII010000092.1, on the reverse strand, counting down.
CGTTGAACGATGGTTGGAGAAGGATGAAACGCCGGATGTTTTTACGGATCCGTGTGTGCTTGCGAATCGCTTGTTGTATACGTGTTATATTGGGACCAAGAACAGTTCCCGTGAAACGCAGAAGCGTGCGAAGCAACTCGCTGAACAGATAGGCGCGTCCCATCTGAATATCAACATGGATGGTCTTGTTAACGCCCTACAATCGCTTTTTACCCGTATCACGCAGAAGACACCCCGATTCAAGGTCGAGGGCGGAACATATACAGAAAACCAAGCCCTCCAAAACATACAGGCGAGATTGCGGATGGTGATTAGTTATCTCTTTGCACAGATGATGCCGTGGACGCGAAACCGTCAAGGGACACTTCTTGTTTTAGGGACTGGGAACGTCGACGAGGCACTGCGCGGTTACCTGACAAAATACGATTGCAGTAGCGGTGACATCAACCCGATCGGTGGTATTAGCAAACACGATTTGCGTCGATTCCTGAATTGGGCAAAAGATGCGCTCGGTTATTCCGCACTTGCTGAAATTATAGAGGCACCCCCGACAGCGGAACTCGAACCGATAACTGAAACCTACACGCAGACAGATGAAGACGATATGGGAATGACTTACGCGGAATTGAGTCGCTTCGGGCAGCTCCGAAAAATGGAGCAGTGCGGTCCCGTTAGCATGTTTGAGAAATTAGTGCAGGAGTGGGACCACTTGCCGCCGCGTGAAGTCGCTGAAAAAGTAAAACGGTTCTTCAGATACTATTCTATCAATCGACACAAAATGACAACGTTGACCCCGTCCTATCACGCCGAATCTTATTCGCCGGACGACAACCGCTTCGACCTCCGGCAGTTCCTGTATAACACACGCTGGACATGGCAGTTCCGCCGCATTGATGCCTATGTTGAAAAATTGGAGGCAGTGGATGGTGGTCAGTAGTCTATGGTCTATGGCTTATGGTCTATGGCTTATGGTCTATGGCTTATGGAAACCAATCGCTATTTGCCAACAGCCAACAGCCATTTGCCTTGCGTTCCTGTTCATTGTAAACTGTGCTTATGGTGCTCCCGATGTTCCACTCAACTTCGACGGATGGATTACCGAAGCACTTGCGAAATTAGAAACTAACGGGATAACAGGTGGGTTTCACCGGCAAACAGCACTGCTCTCACGGGCAGAAATAACAGAGATTATAGCGCAGGCGGAATCAAGGATTCAAGCAGGTGAGGTTGTCGTATCGGCAATTGATAGGAAACTCCTTGAAAAACTGAAACGGGAATTTCGATCCGAAATTGCAGGTGACTATGGACTGGCGATAAACGCGCTCTCCCAATTGCGAGCAACAGAAAAAAAAATAGCACCCGCAATTGAAAGCGCGTTTCAATATACAATCGGCAAAGTTGACAGAAGGGCTGCGCCACGCTTAGTGCTTTATTCTGAATTTGAGGGACAGAACTTTGAAAGTCGTTCGCTTGACGCAAAAACCGCTGAACAACGTTTCGATCCGTGGCACCGTGCACGCGGGTATATCATAGATTTCAAAAGAAGTTACCTACAAATAAACAGCGCACACCTCGACCTGCTCGTGGGTAGAGATTGGCTTTTCTGGGGTGCTAGTCCCTTCAAAACGGTTGGTATCTCGGATAACTCACCTCCGTTTGACCAGATTCGGCTCACAGGTAGACTCGGAAAAAAGTTTAAAGCAACAGCCTTCACCACGCAACTGAATTCAACGTGGTACGACGATGGTGAAAAACGGTATCTGGCGAAACGCTATATGAGCGGACATCGACTCGACTATCAACTCAACGACCGCGTGGAAATCGGTGTCGCTGAGTGGGTGCTTTACGGTGGTGATGCGCAGACGGTGGAGTGGGAATACGCGAATCCGGTTACCTTTTATTACGCGCTACAATATCATGCCAAAGCCGATGATAATCTCATGTTCGCCTTTGATGCTGCGATCCGTCCGATTGACGGTGTACGGCTCTACGGTGAATGGCTTATTGACGATATTCAGTACGTACGAACTTCAAACGATCCGCATGCGGTCGCGTGGCTTTTAGGGGGGACGTGGTATCCGCGACAGTTAAAACGGCATTTCGGCATTCATAGCGAATATGCGCGCGTCAATCGATGGGCATACACGCATCTTGTGCCTGATAACCAGTTCACGCACTTCGGTTATGTCATCGGACACCCGATTGGCACGGATTCGGATGTGTTTCGATTTTCAGCGTCCTATCAGTTCACTGTTTCCACGAAGGCAGAAATCGGGACGGTGTTGACGCGACACGGAGAAGGAACAGTTGCCGATCGGTTTTACGGTGAGGATTACGAAGCACTCTCGTTTCCTACGGGGGTTGTTGCTCGGACGACAGAAATCGGAGGAACATTCTCTTATCGTCCGCTAAACGGATGGAACGCTTCACTCTCTTACGGATGGCAGTACACGCAAAATGCCGAACACCACAAGGGGCAAACGGATCAAGCGCATAGGTTTATATTTGATATAGGTTATCTTTTTTAAGGGCGATTGGCAAAGACGCGAGCGTCACGGAACGACTCTTTTCCTTGCCAAAGGTTTCCATTAGCCAAAAGCCATTAGCCAAAAATGATTCGCAAACGGACAGTTCTTCTCATTATTGCAACGTTTATTGTGATTTTCCTAATCAGTGGGATTATCAACGGTTTCCCCCCTGACGTGCGTCTGCTCGCGCTTACACCAAAAATTTTTGAATACAAGGGACTGATCCAGAAATATGCCGTCAAAGAATCGTTGGACGCTCGGCTGGTTTGTGCGCTGATTGTGCAGGAATCTGGGTTCAACGAAAAGGCGGTGAGTTCAGTGGGTGCACTCGGATTGACACAACTGATGCCAACGACTGCAGAAGAACTCGGTGTCGAAGACCCATTTGATGCGGAACAAAACATTGCGGGTGCAGCGCGCTATCTGCATACGTTATATCATGCCTTTCCTGAGAGTCCTGACGAGGATCGAGACCGATTGGTATTAGCGAGTTACAACGGAGGACTAGGACGGGTTCGCGACGCGCAGGCACTCGTCCGTCATCGTGATGGTGCGGACCCATCTCTGTGGGCTCCTGTGAGCATAGCACTCAGTCAACTGACGCAACAGCATGTGGATATACATGAAGAAGTGTGGGAAAGCGGTATACCACCACACGGCTATTTTGAGGGTGCGAATAGGACGCGGGCTTATGTGGAACGGGTGATGCATTACTATGGCAGAATCTGTCTGTACGGTAGATTTCTATTTTCCGGATGAAGCGTTGGTCTTGTCGAAGATCCTCTCCAGCTGTTCCGAGCGATAAGCAAAGATTTTCTCTATATCTGGACGCACAAAAAATTTGTCAACGATCTGATTGCCCCAGACGGCGTATTCGACTGAATCACCTACGACCACTCCATTTTCTGTCTCGTTGAAGGTATGGGTGTGTCGCCAGAGCCGATACGGACCGCGGCGTTGTTCATCTGCAAACATATACGGAGGATTCCATTCCGTAATCTCGCTCTGCCAGCGGAGTGGAATGCCGCGAAGTTTCAACCGGTAGTCGATACGTGTTCCTGGTGACATCTCGATTGGTGCTGGGGTTAGGACTTCAAAGCGGAGCCACGGTGGTGTAATTTTGGCGAGGTTATGTGCATCAGAAAAGAATGCGAAAACTTCTGCAAGTGGTTGTTCAAGCACCTGTTGTGTTTTGAAAAGGAACGTTTTCATTAGATACCTTCAGAGTCTTGTTCGAGTTGGGCGAGGCGTTTGTCGAGTTCCTGCTGTTGCCGATCAAGTTGCAAGACATAGAGGACGAATACCAACCAGATAACGAGATATGCGGAGGCGAGATATTTCAGTCGTCTGCTTTGTCCTTTTTCGAGTTTCGCAACGGATAACTGCACTGCCTTTTCCAGTACGTCTTCGTCTACAGACACACCAGACTCGGAGGTGGCTTCTGAAACAGCCTTTGCGACTTCGTTGGCTGTCAGGGTGATTGGTACCTGCGTTACAAAAAAGAAGATTATCAAAACCGCTAAAAAGCTTACTAAAACCGCTATTTTCATGATGATGCCTCCGTGAGGTGTTGCTGTTGTATAGCTTCATAACGCGCCTGCGCCTTTTTCATGCGATACCTCACGATAAGTAAGAAGGTAAATAGCAGAATAAGTGCGAGCAATGCTACCATCCATGTATGCCGCATCGTTGCTTCGAGGCTCCACTTCGTCCCACGATCGGGGTGCAATCCCCCCTGCCAGATATCCACAGCGTAATAGACAATCGGCACATCCAGATAGGCGATAATGCCAAGAACCGCAGCATAGATTCTGCGTTTATCTCCTTCGAGAGCGGATCGGAGAATAAAATAGCCGATATACATCAGCCAGAGCACAAGCGTGCTTGTGAGGCGTGCCTCCCAATTCCACCATGTATTCCATGCGTATCTTGCCCAGATCGGTCCAGAGAGGAGGGCAATTGTGCAAAAGACAATGCCGAGTTCGGCAGCAGCAACTGCAAGTAGGTCGTCATTGGGTTTGCGTTGGATGAGGTATTTGATACTGAAGACGCAGTTGACACCAAACGCCACAAAAACTGTCAGCGCGGCAGAGACGTGGTAGTAGAAGATTTTCTGAACCTCAAGCATCGTGCCTTCAATTCGTGCATAGCCGAAGATGAGATAGAGAGAGATGAAAATAAGGAGTGCAGTGATGATGGCAATAATTCTTGTACTTAGGTTTCCCACAATTCGCTTCCTGTTAAAATTTCGGGTCCGTCCGAGAGTATCGCCACGGTATGCTCAAAGAGTGCCGAGAGGCTTCCGTCTACTGTTGTAACCGTCCATCCGTCTGTGAGTATCTGGACATCGGGTAGCCCGACGTTAACCATTGTCTCAATTGCGAGGACCATCCCCGGTCTGAGGCGTAAGCCGCGCCCCGCGACTCCCATGCAAGGGACCTCTGGTGCTTCATGGAGGCTCCGTCCGATGCCGTGCCCAGAAAAATTCTGGAGTACGGAGAAACCTTGGGATTCCGCGCCTTGCTGTAATTTGGAAGAGATGTCGCCGACACGGTTTCCGGGTTTCGCTTCGGTAATCGCATCGTAGAGAGAACGCCGTGTCACTTTCAATAGACGCGCGGCTGATGGTGAGATGTCTCCAACGGGAAAGGTGTATGCGTTGTCGCCATGGTAGCTGTCGATACTGACAGCCGTATCAATTCCGATGATGTCGCCGTCTTTGAGAATATGACTCTCGTGTGGAATCCCGTGGATAACGACATCGTTGATAGAGGTACATATTGTGGCGGGGTAAGGTTCGTGTTCCGGAGGTTGATAGCCTAAGAAGGAAGATATGGCATTGACTTCAGCGATTGTATCCTGTGAAATGCGTTCCAGCTCAGCAGTCGATACACCTGGAGCAATCGCTTCCCCAATGCGTTTGAGGATAGTCGCAGCGGCTTTCCCGCTCTGTTTCATTTTTTCGATTTCAATTTTGCTTTTGATTCTAAGTTTGTCCATTATAGTAGACTCAGGATTATTTAGACATTTCCACCAGCGCTCCATAGGGAGTCGGGGTTACAAACCCCTCCTACAGGTGTTGGCATCCATCAAACAGTCTGTCCAATCAAAGTATGTGCCGTTGTCGTGTCAACACGAACGTTGACGACATCGCCGATTTTGGTATCGGGAACCTTCGGAAATACAGCAGTTTTGAAGCCATCGGTTTTTCCGTGGTATTTATCCGCATCCCGCCGTGATTCACCCTCTATAAGCACAGCGACGGTATCACCAACGGTGTCACGATTGATTTCTGCGGAAATGTTTTCCTGGAGTTCGATAATCCGTTTAAGCCGTTCACCTTTTACCGTTTCCGGCACATCGTCAGGGAATGCTTTGTGTGCAAGTGTTCCTTCGCGTTCGGAATACTTGAACATGAATGCTGAATCGTAGCGGATGTCCGCCATCATCTTGTACGTCTCCATAAACTCATCTTCGGTCTCACCACAGAAACCGACGATAATATCGGTTGTGATAGCGATATCAGGAATACGTTCGCGAAGTTTGGCGACGAGGTTACGGTATTCCTCAGCCGTGTAGGTGCGCCGCATCCGCTCCAGGACTTCGGTTGATCCGGATTGGAGTGGGAGATGCAGGTGTTTACAGACGCTTGAAGAACTTGCCATTGCATCAATCATACTGTCAGTTGCATCTGCAGGGTGTGGAGAGGTAAACCGCACGCGTTCCAATCCGTTGACATCACCGACAGCATAGAGAAGGTCTCCGAAATCGGCATCGTTGTCGCGGTAGGAGTTAACCGTCTGACCGAGCAGAACGACCTCTTTGAAGCCTTGGTCCACAAGTTTTTCGACATCCTCAACGAGGAGTTTTAAGGGGAGGCTCCGCTCTCTGCCGCGGACGAAGGGGACGATGCAGAAGGTGCACATCTTATCGCACCCGCGTTGGATCGTGAGCCATGCGCGGATTCCCTCTTTTCGGATGGGGGCGATGTCGGCGTAATCCTCGCTTTTGTCCAACCGTAATCCAACAAACGGGTCTCGGTCTGTAAGGGAAACGTGAGATTCAACGCCACGCGCCAGAGAATCGAGTGCCACGGGTAGATCCCGATAGGCATCAGGTCCCATTACGAGGTCAACATAAGGTGCTGCGTCAAGAAGTTTATCCCGGAGATGCTGCGCCATACAGCCACACACACCGATAATAAGGTCGGGTTGACGGCGTTTACGGTGGTTGAGCTGCACAAGTCGATTGATAACTTTGGTTTCAGCGTTTTCCCGTATCGCACAGGTATTGACAAGGACGACATCGGCATCGTCGAGATGTGGCACGGTCTGGTGTCCGCTTTGTGTCAAGATACCCGCCATGAGTTCGCTATCACTGACGTTCATCTGGCACCCATAGGTTTCGATGTAAACGCGCCGGGCATGCGAAGGCATTCCCGCCTGGGGTGCTTGCAGCGGATTACCTGCTGGCTTATCTTTATTATACAGTGGGAAAAGCGTTTGGTCTTTCATAGACTTTCATATAGTGAACGGGCAATGAATGGTTTCCCTACTACAAACCAGAAAACCTCAATTACTGACAGCTGATAGCCGACTACCGACCATTAGTATAATCCTCGTGGTACTGCCAGACATCAAAGGTAAAGAGATCACCGATGTACGCAAGCATTCGGTATTTCAAAATCCGTGTTGCACCGACCTCCACTGTGAAAGGTGTTGCCTCTGCGAACAGAAACCCATAAGAGAGATCGTCAGCAAAAAATGTCGTTTCTCCATTTGTAGGATGCGGAAAGATAGCGATACCGACGGCGTTTTGCTCAGCAGTCGTAATACCTGAAAGCGTTCCCCACGCCGATTTATTTCCGTTGACTTCCGACTCACCAAGTCGCCCGTCTGCATCCAAGGCTTTGCGGTATTCCATCTCAACAGCCCGACACGTGAGTCCCGTGTTACCCGCAATATCGAGTGAAGTCGTCGGTGCGTGTAGTGAGACTTCTATGTCCAACACTTGAACTTCGATTTGACGGAGATGGACTTTTGTCGTGAACGTCTCTATCAGAAGCGATTCTGGGGCACCATACGTTGTGACAATTGCGAATTCTTCCGCGGATTCCGCAAGCGTCGGTTTCCGTTCATACGCTGCTCGCTGCTCACCGTTGACGGTTCCGAGTGTAAAACAGATCCCTGGTGGATACTGTGCCCGGTTGTCCGCATCCTCTGTTACGACCTGCCCATTCGACGCATAGAGCGGATGGAAATAGGTCGGACGTTCAAGGTCACCGTAACAGCACGTGAGCATCGGCGCGCCGTCCTCTATAATAGATAACGCTGTTTTGCTAACTTCACGATGTAACATAAATATTATCATAAATTATACCATGCATCGTTAGATAATGCAAATAGTTGTTAGCGGTCAGCGGTTGGCAATTGGCGATTAGTGGTTGTCAGAATCAGGATTTGCATGATTACGATAGTGAGACAGGATGTTTGTAGTAGTGCGATTTATCGCACGTCGTAAAATGCTATGAACGGGCAATGAATTGCCCTACTACGAACTAAGAGATTTAGATTGATTTGTTATTTGCTTTCAAGATGGGGTACAATTTATGAAGTCTATCACGACTCAAAAGGAGGATTTCGACTATGGCACCTATTATTGGAATTACATTTAGTTCCGAGATTATAACAGGCACTGCTAAAAATTACACCCGTGCTATTGAAGAATTCGGGGGTGAATCTCGCATTTTATACCCTGACGTTCCAGATTCTGAATTTGCTGATATTGATGGACTTTTACTAACAGGGGGTGGCGATATCCATCCGAAGTTTTTCGATCAGGCGTGTCATCCTAAGCTTAAATTCGTTGATGAAGCGCGAGACGGGCTGGAATTACCGCTATGTCGAGAAGCAATAGAAGCGAATCTACCTGTCTTCGGTATTTGCCGCGGGATTCAAGTCATGAGTGTCGCAATGCGGGGAAGCCTGTATCAAGACGTTCCTTCTCAACTTACAGACCCTTTGACGCATCCAGCAAAAAATAGTAGTGAGGATTCCGAACACGAGATTGAGATTGAATCTAACAGTCGGTTATGCAAACTTGTAGAAAAAAGAGGAGATAAAGTCAATTCCGCACACCACCAAGCGGTAGACGAAATTGGCGAAGGTTTTATTGTTACGGCGAGATCTGCAGATGGGGTTATTGAGGCTATGGAAAACCCGTCAAAGGACTTTGTATTGGGTGTGCAATACCACCCTGAACGGATGATTAGAACGGAAGAATTTCGTGAACACAGACGCAAATTATTTGAAGCGTTTATTCAGGCTGCGTCTGGCTAAAAGTTAGCGACTAAGGAGAAGCGGTGGGTTAATCCGAGGACACCGAAGGGGACAAGTGCGTAATCAATCTGGAACTGCCGAAGCGTTAATCCAAAACCGCTAGCAAGTCCAGAAATCGCTCCCAAATCGTTGCCGCCGATTTTATATTTATAGCCAGTGCGGAGTTGCAAGATATTGCCGATGGTATAACCCGCACCGATACCTATCTCGATATCGTTATCGGAGGGACGGATAATATCAGTGGTTAGGGTGAACGCGTCGTTCCAGAGTTTGTAGGCACCACCGAACCTAAAAGTAACAGGAAGCCCAAAAGCCTCCTCGATGAACTTCACTCTCGGTCCGAGGTGCTGTGCGTTGAAGCCCAAAGCGAGCGGCGTGCCGGGAAAGGTGTATAACACTCCGAAATCGAAAGCGATACCGGTTCCGGTTTCGTCAGCGATCTGTTCGCGTAAGAATTTCGCATTCGTCCCAAAGGCGAGATTATCCCCGAAACTGCGGGCATACGAGAGGATCAACGCCAAATCGTAGGGTCGGAAGATAGTCGTCTCGTTCCCCTCTCGGTCGCGTCCTTGTAGCTCACCGAAAGATAGGTAACTTGAACTGAAGCCGACGGTGCCAATACTCCCAATTGGAAGTGCAAACCCGACAAATTCGTGGTTGATTCCGGCGAACCACTCGTTATGCATAAGTGCAAGTTGTGGCTTTTGGAGTCTCGTGAGTCCGGCAGGATTCCAGTATGATGCGTAGAGGTCATCGGTCGCAGCGACTTGCGATTCCCCCATGCTCATTGCCTCGGCGCCGACCCCGATTTTGAGGAATGTCATGGCGCGGGTGCCTGCGTTTTCGTGGATGTCTGTGCTATCAGCTGCTATGGGCAGAGATATGAGGGTAAGAATTGCGATGAGGGTATAGGTAAACAGGCAATATCTCTTGCAGCACACACGTCTCTGGTATTTATTAAGATGTCTCATTTTTCCTTCCCAATGATAAAGTCCAAATTTAGTATATCACATTGTCGCGTGAAAGTCAAACACAGATTGTTAGAAGTTAGGCATTCAGTATCTCAGTTTCCTATTTCTGTATCAACATCTTCCGGGTAGCGGTGAAATCACCAGCAGTAACGGAGTCGCGTGTGGACTCCGTGGACAATGTATAGAAATAGACACCGCTTGCGACAGGTTCACCGAACTCGTTTTTTCCATCCCAATAGACGGCATCTCCCTGATGTGTGTGGATACCAGCAGGTTGGTGTCCAACGGCTAAAGTCCGAATCAAGGTGCCATTTGCCGTGTAGATACGCACGGTAACTTCAGCGGGTTCCGAGAGTTGATAGGGAATCCATGTCTCTGGATTGAATGGGTTTGGGTAATTCTGCAACACAGCGTTCAACGTATGATTGTTATTGGTATCCTTTGTCAGGAACGAGGGTGCTCCCGCCGTTAGCTGCGCCAGCGGAAATTCCCAGAGCAATATCGTGCCGTCGTTACTTGCACTCGCGAGCGTTTTTCCATTCGGGCTGAAGGCAAGCCGTGTAATGCGCTCCGTATGTCCTGTGAGTGTCAATTTATGTGAGCCCGTGACGACATCCCATAAGTGAATTGTTTTGTCCTTATGCCACCCCGTACTTGCGAGTGTTTTTCCATTCGGGCTGAAGGCAATACTACCGACCCATTCTGTATGGCCCCGAAGCACCGTCTTCACATCTCCATTGATCGCATCCCACAGCAGGACTGTCCCGTCTTTCTTTCCACTGGCGAGCATCCGTCCATCTGGACTCAAGGCAAAACTTTCAGCAGATGTACTACTGGTACTCCATTTGATTTTGTAAGGTCTGCTGGTGATGTCCCATAACCGTATCCCTGCCCGGCCTCCAATTGCGAGTGTTTGTCCGTCGGGACTGAACGCCAAGTTTGAAGGACTGTTTGTATTTTGCCAACTCAGCGTTGCTTGGTGATAGCCAGTTGTAACATCCCAGAGACAGACGCTTTGGTCATCACTTGCACTGGCAAGTGTGCTACCATCTGGACTGAATGCGAGGCTTGCAACCCTGTGTCTCTGCCCAACCAGTGTCGTTTCCTGTGTGCCAGTCGCCGTGTCCCAGAGTCGGATTGTGAGGTCGGTCCAACTTCCACTACTTGCGAGTGTTTTTCCATCCGGACTGAAAGCGAGCGATGCGATCCCGCTTGTATGTCCAAGGAGCACCGATCTGCTGGTGACAGTGGCAATATCCCAGAGTCGCACCTTATGATCCCAACCACCACTTGCAAGCGTCCGGCTGTCAGGGCTAAAGGCGATAGCGGTGATGACGGGGAGATGTCCGGTAATCTTTAGTTTCTGATGTAGGCTGACGGTATCCCAAATTAAGACATCGCTGCCGCGGCTCCCGGCGAATTGTGAGCCATCCGCGCTGAAGGTAACATATCCAACCCCTATTGTAGGTGCTAATGCTGTCGTGTGCGTGCCGTTTATCGGATTCCATACACATATCGAATCGTTATTCCCATTGATAAGGAGCGTGCCATCGGGCCTGAAAGCGACACTACTCACCCCTTGAGAATATCCAGTCAGTGTTGATTTCAACGCACCGGTCGCAACATTCCAGAGATATATAGCCGCATCTTCTCCCCAGTCGGCACTGACGAGTGTCTGTCCATCCGGACTGAAGACGATACAACTGACACTCTTGGCATGTCCGTGTAGTGCTGCTATGTGCGTTCCCGTTTGGACATCCCATAACTGTATTGTTTTGTCCTCATGATTCCCACCACTTGCGAGTATTTTTCCGTCCGGGCTGAAGGCGATAGCATTGATGCTATCTATGTGTCCAGTGAACAGATGCAGTGCTTCACCCGTTTCGGTGTCATAAATCCAAGTTCCGATAGTACTCGGAACACCGAGCAGTTTATTATCCGGCGAAAAGGCGATATTTCCCGAAACGTGACCTTTCCCGATGCGTGCTTTCGCCTCTTTCGGTAAATGCCACCGTGTATAATCTTCGGCGGAGGCATTCGATAAAAGTAGCGTCGAAACGAGGAGTAGGACTACAATGGAAAATTGCATCATTCTCATGGTGTTAGCCTCCTAAGTCGTCTGAACTGTGATTTATAGGATAACCCGCTATCATGGCACGTCTGAAAATCATAAAAATCCAGGTTCTGACCACTATTTCTGTATCACCATTCTCCGTGTGGCGGTAAATTGTCCTGCAGACAATGTGTAAAAATAAACGCCACTCGATACCGGTTCCGCAAGTTCATTTTTCCCGTCCCAATATGCCGCACGGTCTCGGGATTCATAGATACCGGCTGCTTGCTGTCCGAATGCTAACGTCCGCACCAGTTTCCCATCAGCGGCATAGATGGACACGGTAACGTCCGCAGGTTTTGCCAATTGATAGGGTATCCACGTCTCCGGGTTGAACGGATTGGGGTAGTTTTGCAGCAGAGATGGCTGTTTAGCGGTTCGCAACGTTTGGGGTGGTGCACCCAGCGTTTCAGGTTCAGCGGGTAGTTCCCACAAGAGAACGGTTCCGTCTCCGCCACCACTGGCAAGGGTTCTGCCATCTGGACTGAATGCAAGGTCGTTTACGCCGTCCGTATGTCCTGTGAGTGTGGCTTTATGTCTGACATTGGGAACATCCCATAACCGCACCGTGCCTTCCGTATAAGTGCCACCAATTGCAAGCGTTTTGCCGTTGGGACTGAACGCAACGCTCTGCGCGCCATCTTTATGTCCATTGAGTGCTGCAATTTCTGTAGCACTGGCAACATCCCATACCCGTACTGGATCCCGGTAACTACTGCTAACAAGTAGGTTTCCATCTGGACTGAACGCAACATCGGAAATCCAATGTAAATGTCCTTCCAGTGTTGCTGTGAGTGTTGCGGTCGGGACATCCCACAGTCGTAGGTTCCTGTAATACCCAATCGCGAGTGTTTTTCCGTCTGGACTGAATGCAATGCAGGCGACACCGTCTGAGTTGTTCGTCCGTGGGGTAGCAAGCACCGCTTCGGGCACACCGGTCGCAACATCTAACAGAATGACTCTGTTATTTTCGTATTCTTCGCTGACCGCGAGTGTTTTTCCGTCTGGACTAAAGGCAACCGCACTCACCGTTGAAATATGATGCAAGTAAGCAGCTGTGTGATTGCTTAACACAGGAAATTGGCATTCGAGTTCCGATGATCGCGGTGCGACTGTGCCGGCTATATCCCATAAGAACACCTTATTGTCTGCCCAGCCACTACTGCCGCCACTGGCGAGGGTTTGCCCGTTCGGACTGAAGGCGATGGATTCAACGCCTTCTGAGTGTCCAGTGCGAATCGCTTTGAGAGGGGCGGGAACTGCTATATCCCATAATTGCACGACGCTATCCCAACCGCTGGTTGCGAGGGTTTGCCCGTCAGGACTGAACGCGAGGCTGGAGATATCTACAGCATGCCCAGCAATCGTAGCTCGATGGTCACCATTTATTCCATCCCAGAGTCGGATGGTACCGTCTTGACTTGCGCTGGCGAGTGTGAGACCATTCGGACTGAAGGCGATACTCGTGGTTGGACGGGTATGGCCTGTGAGCGTGGCTTTGAGGGTGTAACTACCGACATCCCACAAAAATACAGTGCCGTCATCACTGCTACTGGCGAGAGTTTGCCCGTCAGGACTAAAAGCGAGGATCCAGACCCGCCGTGTTGGACCGCTGAGCTCGGCTTTGAGGGTGTGGCTTTCAACGCCCCACAAACGGATTGTCGCGTCGTAACCTCCACTGGCGAGTGTGCGACCGTCCGGACTAAAAACGACTGCATCGACAGAAAATCTATGGCTTTCAAGGGTAGCAACGGTTTGCCGAGTGTTAATATTCCATAACTGCAAGGGGTCTGCCCATCCGCCGCTGGCGAGCATCTCTCCATTTGGACTGATAGCGAGTGCCTGCATCCGACCGTCTTCATTCCCGCCGAACGTGGCGAAGGGCATACCTGTAACAGCATCCCATAAGAATAGAGAGCCATCTTCACTACTACTGATGATTGTGCGACCATCCGGACTAAAAGTAATATTCGTCACGTCATCTGCATGTCCAGCGAGGGTAGCTTTGTGCTCACCCGTGTTAGCGTCCCACAAATACACCTTGGTATCCCCCCAGGCCCGACTACCTACAAGCGTCTTGCCATCTGGACTGAACGCAACCCGTCCAATCCAATGAGAATGTTCGGTATAAAGTTTTAATGCCTTGTTCGTGTCCGCGTCGTATATCCAGAGGCCGATCGACGTTGGAACAACCAACTGTGTGCCATCAGGTGAAAAGGTGATGTTCCCGGATATTCCGCCCTTTCCAAAGCGCGCTTTCGCCCCTTCAGGCAGATGCCATTGTGTCATATCCTGTCTGAAAGGCGGTTCAACGAAATCTATGTCTTGGACGTTCACCCCTGCGCCATTATCTGCGTATGTAGTTGGTATTATCTCTACCGTAGGTTCAAACTCCCATAGGACCACAGTGCTATCATAACTTCCACTTGCGAATGTGCGACCATTCGGACTGAATGCCATGCTCGTAATTGATTCAGTATGCCCGCGGAGCGTCCGTTTCAGTGTTTCCGTGTGCATATCCCATAGCAGTATAGTGCCGTCGTAACCGCCGCCCGCGAGGGTGCTGCCATCTGGACTGAAGACGATTGATCTCAGTTCTACTGCATGTGCAAAGGTAGTTTTACGCGTACCTGTGCTAACATCCCACAGTGTTACGTTTTTGTCCCGCCAGCTCCCACCACTTGCGAGCGTCTGTCCGTCAGGACTGAATGCAACATTCATAACCCAGGTATCTGTCGCCAGAATTTTTATGTTTTCACCTGTAACAGTGTTCCACAATCGGGCAGTGTCGTCAAAACCACCACTTGCGAGGGTTTTGCCGTCGGGACTGAACGCAACGCTAAAAATAGTCCCGACGTGCCCTATCAGGGCGCGTTTGTGTTGACCGCTCTTAACATCAAAAAGCCGCACGGTTCGGTCAGCACTTCCACTGGCGATTAGATTTCCATCGGGGCTAAAGGCAATGCTGTGAATATAGCTTGTGTGCCCAGTAAGTATCGCTTTTTGGCACCACAGCACAGTGGAAGAAGTTTGTAGCCCCGCTTGTTGTGGCACGCGTTCCCATAGGTATATCTGCTCATACCCGACAGTTGCGAGGACTTTACCGTTCGGACTAAATGCGACACTCTCGACGCGCCAGGGGTGCCATCCCCAGGATCCGTATCTGAGCAGCGGTGGTGCAGGCAAGGAGGTGATGAGTTGCTGCTTGCGAACATTCCAGAGCTGAACGCTCCCATCACGGCTGCCGCTTGCAAGGGTGTGTCCATCAGGACTGAAGGTGACTGACAGCGGTGCATCGAGACGCTTGGTAAGTCGTCTTATGGGAATCTCTTTAATGACATCCCATAAATACACCTCTGCCGAGTTAGCGATAGCGAGTGTCCTACCGTCTGGACTGAAGGCAATGTGTTGGACATCGGTTGTGTGTGCGATGGAAGCTTTCTGTTCCCAATTGACTGTATCCCACAGGAACACGTAACCATCGCTATCGCCGCTTGCGAGGGTTCTACCATCTGGACTGAAAACGACGCTATAGACGTTTCCTTGATGCCCCGGGAGTGTCTGCTTCTTCTGAAGACTGCTAACATCCCATAGGCGGACAGTCCTACGCTCATATCCCTCCCCACTTATGAGGATACGACTATCTGGACTGAACGTAAGACTATACACAGGGGCGTTATGTGCGGTGAGTATTGCTGTTTGCTGTTTGCTGGCAGTATCCCACAAACGGATCGTTTTGTGTTCATTTCCGTTGCTCGCACTTGCGAGGGTCTGTCCATCTGGACTGAACGCAAGGCTGGTGATAGCTGACTCGTGTCCAGTGAGTATTGCCTTTTGCCGTCCGCTGCTGATGTCCCATAGACGCACGGTTGGGTCCCAATATCCACCGCCACTTGCGAGCGTCTGCCCATCTGGACTGAAGGCTATCTGAAGGGCACTCCGTTCGTGTCCAGTGAATATTGCTTTCTGCTCCCCGGTTACAGCATCCCATAAACGCACAACGCTGTCGTACCCCGCGCTTGCGAGTGTCTGCCCATTTGGACTGAAGGCGATGTCCCCTATGCTCACGGGTGCGGTTTGCATGACAGCAGCATCCGCATTGCGCGCGACGAACACTTCCAATTCTTCCCCGCTGTGGGGGTCATATATCCAGATACCGAGAGTGCTTGAAACGGCGAGGCGGGTGCCATCGAGCGCATAAGCTATTGCGTTGATGCTACCCTTGCCAAATCGTGCTTTGGCACCTTCCGGTAATGCTACCTGCGTGCTGTACGGATTCGCGGCAACGGTTCGTAAACGTAAGGGGGGGATACACATAGAATTGCAGCAATTGTTAGCGTATAGAAGAGAAAGATGGAGTACTTCACGGGTTTGACCTCCTGTCTGACGCGTTATGTATAGCCTATAGCAAATATCGTGCCAATTGCGCGCTTTGAGGGGCGAGATATGATCAGATGGAAGGGTGGAGGCATGGAAAGTAGGGATGTGGAAGCCGAAGCCATCCAAACTACCTACCATCCAATCTTCCACTACTGCCCCAGATTGTGCAGGGTCTGCCCAAAAGTGTTCAGAATTTGGACATATAAAGTCGACTATATCGGATGGGTGAAGTACTGACGAGGTTAGAAATGCCCGTCGCATTTAGGCGAGTACGCCGCAAAACCTCGCCAGCATATACAGGGACATAGGGTTGTCCGAAAGCACTGACGAGGTTAGGAAACCTCGCCAGCACATATAGGGTTGTCCGAAAGAGAGAGGTGGGATTTACGACCAGACGAATATTTCGTCATCTTCGGGAGAATATCCGATAAAGACTGCCAAGACGATGCGGGCGCGTGTCCCTTGAACGGGTGGTACTTCGTGGATACAGCGCGTGTTGAAAAAGTAGAGGTCGCCTTGTTGGAGATTGACCTGATAGTTTTCTATCCCATTTTCAGCAGCGTACCTATCAAACGTTTCTTCGGCGATGTAGGGTTGGATCTCCTCAGACCAGAGACATCGGTGTAAGATGGCTTGTGTGCCTTTTCCGTTTTCATCGGCATTTTGGACACATAGCACGCCTGCAAACTGATGCTCGAAGCGATAGACTTGGTAGTCAGTGCGATTCTCACGGTATTTGACGTGATCGATATGTGGTTTGTAGCTATGGGTTTCGTAGTGGACACGGAAGATCGCCGGACCATAGCGCGAGCCGTCAGGTTCACGCGCGACCTTCACCTCTTGTCTGGGGGAAAGTGTGTCAAGGGAGTCGTAAATCAAGTCGACCGGATTCTCAAATCCATCGAATAGGAATTTAAAGAGGTGATGCGTCGCTTTGGCGTGTGCCAAAAATTTCGCTTTATCGCTACCGCGGTTCCCGAGGCTCGTGCCGATGTCGATACGGGTGCGTCTATCAACGGAGTTGATATCGGCTTCGTCGCGCATCAAGCCCATGTTTGTGAACCGATTAATGAGTCCGTTGCACTGTTCGGGCGAATAGGCGTTCCGCAGAATAATGGCGGGCATTTCCGCTTGAGAGAGTGAATGAATCGGGTTGCTATACGCTTTGCCAACCGTTTCAAGATCAGGCTCCGCTGGGAGCCAATTGTTTTGCGTGCTCATGGGAACCTCCGTGGCAATCGTCAAAAACGCGGATTGAAGAGATAATCGTAATCATCTATTTTATTTTTCGCGAAGTCAAGGAACTCAGCATTATGGTCGAGATCGCTGTCTTCAAAGGCGGCTTCGCATCCGGTATTATACTTCAGTCGGCGGTTGGATCCGAGCCAAGAGACGCGGTGAATCATCGCTATCATGTGGCGCGGTTTATCAGACGGATTCGGAACGCCTCGATGCCAGAGTCGCATATCTCGAATGAGGGCACTTCCCTTCTTCGCACTGCCACGGATAGGCGGACAGATTTTCCGGCGCGCTTCCTCTTCCTCTTCCGCTATGCGTTTACCACTGACCGCCAGATGTGAGCCGGGCCAGATTTCAACACTTCCGTTCTCCTCTGTTGTATCTTGCGGTGAGATGTTAACGACAACCTCTGCTGTCGGGTGTGCTACTTCTTGATCTGGCCACAGGTGTGCGCCGTCTCTGTGGAGCGGCTGCGTTGTGCTACCGGGGGAGTTGGTATTTCCGTTGTAAAAATTATTATAGACACCCTGACCGAGGAGTTCCTTGGTCACTTGCACAACGTAGGGGTTCGCGACGATGTCCTTGAAGATGTAGGGCGCGTAAGGGGGCGGCCCCTGTTGGAGATGTCCTACGAGTCTACCTGCCCCACCCCATTTTTCTTCATTAATTAAGATTTGTGAATCGGCATCCATCCGCTCACGTAGAATGTCCAAGTGTTCATGGTTAACGACATTCTCCAAGATAACGTAACCATCAACATGAATTGCCTGGACGGCTTGTTCAACGTGTGCGTCTGTCAGTTTTCCTGCTGCTAATTCTTCAGGTCGCACGGTGATTTCCATAATAGTATTCCTTTAGGCGAAAAATTCGGCATAGAGTGCTTTAACAGCGGTCTCCATATCTTCGGATTTTATGCCGAACATCATACTGACTTCGTTGGAACCTTGATTAATCATTTCGATATTGACTTGTGCGCTGGCTAAGGCGTGTGTGGCGCGCGAAGCGATACCGACAGTGTGTCGCATGCCTTCTCCAACAACCATAATAAGCGATAGTCGGCGTTCTACAAAGACATCTTCAGGCGCGAGGGTCTGCCGAATCTGTTCAACAATCCTTTCCTCCTTCTGTGCCGAGAGGTTTTCTTCGCGGATGATAACCGACATATTGTCTATGCCGGAGGGGACATGTTCAAAAGAGATGCCTTCGGTTTCCAAGATCTGCAGCAACCGCCGACCGAAGCCGATTTGGCGGTTCATTAGATATTTACTGAGATAGATACAGCAAACGCTATCCATTGCTGCGATACCCACGACAGGAATATCCGTTGACGCACGGTTTGGAACAATTAGCGTGCCTTGCGCTTTCGGGTTATTTGTGTTACGAATGTGAACAGGGACCTGTGCTCGATAGACGGGTTCGAGTGCCTCGTCATGGAACACAGAAAATCCAGCGTAAGAGAGTTCACGCATCTCACGATAGGTTAACTCCGCAATCGGTGCTGGATCTTTAACGATAGACGGATTCGCTGCAAACACAGAATCGACATCGGTAAAATTCTCGTAGACCTCTGCACGAACGGCACTGGCGAGAATAGCACCCGTGATGTCTGAACCGCCACGCGAGAAGGTAACAATGTTCCCTTGCTTCGAGTAGCCGAAGAAACCTGGAAAAATAGTGATACCTGGGTAATCGTTCAGGTCCCGTAAGCGATTATATGCTTCAGGTAGAACTTGAGCATTACCGGGTTCATCGGATAGCATTAAACCGGCATCTTTTGGACTGACATAGTGTGCCTCTACACCGCGTGCTTGTAATGCTTGTGCGATGAGCCGGGCACAGTTGTCTTCACCCCCTGCCTTCATTGTATCCATATAGAGGTTCGCGTCAGTTGTGCTTTTTTCCAGACGTTCTGTCAGATCACGGGCAATGGGTTCAATAACTTCGGGTGGCAGCTCTAATCCTGAAGCGATGCTGCGGTAGCGTTCAATCACTTCGGCACATTCCGAGGCACCAATTTTTCCTGTGAGCCGTTCTGATGCAGCAGCGATAAGCAGATCGGTTACTTTGATGTCTTCGCTATGGCGTTTTCCGGGGGCAGAGACGACGATGAGGCGGCGCTCCGGGTCGGCGGTGATGATGTCACAAACCTGACGCACTTGCTCCGCCGAAGCAAGGGAACTCCCGCCAAACTTTGATACTTTTAACAATCCAGTTCCTCCAATTTTATTATTTTTTGGTACTATTTTTTAAGATGTGAGACGTGCGTTCCTTCGGCTGGCTCGAACCGTTGTGAATTCTCACCCATATAGTGACAGATAAAACTTCGCCGCCACCGGTCGTGTGTTTTATTCATATAGGAACCGTGAATGACCTTGCCATGGAAGAAGAGCGTGTCACCGGGGGACATGTCAATTCCCAATTCTTCGGAATTTGCCGGTTTAACGGCTTGTACATTTGTGAACGAAATAGCAGTGTCTGCCGCTTCAACAGATAACAGTCCATGTTGATGGGAACGTGGAACCAGCACCATACGTCCAACAGCATCGTCCGATGTATCTAAGGCTACCCAAACGCCGATAATCGGATTTATCGTGATATATTGTTCATCTTGGTGTAGTGCCTGACCTCGGGCACCGGGCGGTTTAAAATAGAGCATCGTTTGCAATAGCACGGGTGTATCATCAATCAACTGTTCTGTAACGGCAAGTAGATTGGTATCCGCTGCCCATTCTTGGGTTAGTTCATCCCAGTTGTGCATATTAATCATGCGCGGGAATTGATGATTCGGATCGTCAGCGTGGTCGGTGGTGCCACCTGTGTCGCCGGGTTTTGGACCTTCGGCGCGGCGTTTCATATAGTGATCGCGCATCAGCGTTACTGTGGCTGTACTAAAAAGATGTGGAATTACCACGAAACCTTGTTCTCTGTAATGATCTCGCTGTTGAGAGGTTAAATGCATGGACGTATTCTCCCGCAGGTTGCCAGTCCGTTTCCGATAGTGTTTTTAGCCTGTTTTTATAATTTTATGGTAACTTCCGGTATTTGTCAAAGTTTTTTCTATAGTTGTAGCATAAACTGTCAGTTTGTGCGTCTTATCTCACAAGCGAAAAAATTCCGTTCAGACAACTTAATAAAAAAGATTCAGGGTGACTTTCTCAAGAAAATCTGTTATACTTATTCAAAATCTTATGTTATGGAGTTTAACTTTTGATGAAAAATGAATGGGTTGTTTACGAAGGAAACGAGGGACCTGGAAAGGGCAAGCATATTGTGCTCGTCAGTGGCGACGAAGAGTATCGCTCTGAAGAGGCGTTGCCGATGTTGGGCAAAGTGTTAGCCACACACCACGGGTTTACATGCACAGTGCTGTTTGCTATCGATCCTGAGACAGGCGAGATCGATCCAGAAAACCAAACGAATATCCCGGGACTTCATCACTTGGAATCCGCAGATATGATGATCCTGTTCACGCGTTTCCGTGAACTGCCCGATGAACAGATGAAGTATATCGTTGACTATACCAACGCTGGGAAACCTGTGATGGGACTCCGGACAGCGACGCATGCCTTCAGTTATAGCCGTAACCTCAATAGCCCATACGCAAAATATAGTTTTGACAGCAAGGAATTTGAGGGTGGCTACGGCAGGCAAGTGCTCGGTGAGACGTGGGTTAATCATCACGGACATCACGGTAAAGAGAGTGCACGCGGCGTGATTGACGCAGCGATGAAAGATCATCCGATTCTCAAAGGCGTTGACGATGTTTGGGGTCCGTCCGATGTCTACGGCATTAATGATTTAACAGGCGATGCCCACGTGCTTATCCACGGACAGGTGCTGGTCGGTATGGTGCCAACAGACCCACCGAAACCGGATACCGTCACGATGCCGATGGTGTGGATAAAGACCTACACGGGAGACGCAGGCAATGCCTCACGCGTTCTCGGCACAACGATGGGTGCCTCGGTCGATTTAGAGAGCGAAGGACTGCGCCGTCTCCTTGTCAATGGGTGTTATTGGTGTATGGGGCTGGAGGACGCAATCCCTGACAGAAGCGTTGTCGATTATGTTGGCGATTACGCACCGACGTTTTTCGGTTTTGGTACGTTTACACGCGGTGTCCGCCCCGAAGACCACGCGCTGTAGTACTAACGCTTTCAAAATCTTTAAATCGTGTAGGGCGGATTCTTGCATCTGCCCTATATTGTTGTCAGATGCACGAGAAGTTCCTACGAACCAAAGGCGCAGTTTGTTCCCCGATGTGGTGTTGTCTATTCTGCTGCAAGTGAAATGTGAAATATCCCGCGATCTTTGATAGCACTATACAGTTTATCATTGATGACGGCGAGTGCAGCAGCTTCACCGAGTGTTTCTGAAGAAACTTGTTTCCATTGGTTACCCGCATCTAAGCGATAGGCTCCTTTATTGCCAACACCATAGATCGTGGGACCATCCACAGCGAACCTGTCTATGATAGGATGCCCTCCAGTACTATTGGTTAGCACGCGCCAGTGTACGCCGGTTTCTGAACTCAAGACCCCCGCGTCTGTTGCGACGTAAACTGTTGAACCGACAAGGGTTATCTCCTTGAAATGGGCAAAGTCAAGTGGTAGGTTGGGCGTAACATCTCTCCAGCTGCTCCCGCCATCAAGCGACTGGAATAGTTTACCGTCGCGTTTCCCGACGTAGATGGTTTTTCCCAAAACTGCTAATTTGAGCTCCTTACTTAAGTCTTCATAAGACCGTTGGCTTCTATCTGTTAATCCCGTGTTTGTCCATTCCAGATCACCAAGTCTCCGCTTAAAAAGCCTACGTCCGTATTCGGCATAGAACACATCACTACAAACTACAATTGTTGTGGCTTTACTGTCCTTTCTACGTGCAGGAGGTGGAATGATTGACACGATTGATTGATACTCTTTTTCAGAACCTTCAGATAAGTAAGGCTCTTTCGCTGCCTCGCTACGCGTCCGTAACGGACGGCGTAATGTCTCATCATCAGCAATCGGTATGCTCTGAACTGGACTGAGTCTATTGCCGTCTGTAGACAAGCCGAAAATTCGCAAGTTGTTATCCATAGTATATGAAAGAAAGTAAAGATTGTTGTCATCAACTATCAATTTTGAATTAAAGGAGTGAGAGATACGAGCACTGTACCGTTTTGATGATTCCGTTGTAATTGTCGTCACCTTTCCAAAAGACCCCTCGGCAATTGGGAGTTTTTTCCAAGACCCACCTTCGTCGGTTGATTGATACACCGCATAGCCAGTATGGGCGTATAATCTGTTGTTGAACGCAACTAAATCCTTTAGTCTTGTTCCCAGCATCCCATCCATAAGTAGGCGCCATCGCTTTCCACCATCAGTTGTGCGATGAATGCCGAAGGGACCAGCTTCGTAAAATGTCGTCTCGTTTACGGCTGCAATTGGAAGGCTATTAATCATATACATATCCGTATCCCCTGGAAGTTCCGTCCAGGTTTGTCCGTTATCTGTTGAACGATATCGGTGGCGGGCAGTTGACGCTAAAAGCATTTCACCAACAGCCGAAACCATTATGCCAGAGGGTATCACCGGCTTGTAGTAAGTTTTATAACTCGGTGTTATTTCCGCCCACGATGCTCCCAAGTCAGCCGAATGAAAAATCTTGAGTGCATACGACTCAATTTTCGGCACGTCTTGTGCTACCGTTATTGGCGTGAACCCCAACAGATAGGGACCTGTCCCAACATAGAGATTATTTTTAGACACTGCCAAAGAGTAGATAGCTCTTGATGTCTCTACGGGCAACTTTTTCCAAGTGCCTGCATCGAGACAATAGAGACCGCGCGCTGTACCCGCAAACACTGTTTTTTCCACAGCAGCGATTGTGGAAATTTTTTGATTTGCCAAACCATCGTTAAATGAGTCCCAATGTATTCCACCGTCTGTAGATCGATAAATCCCTTCATCTCTAAGCGCGAGATACATCGTGGAATGGACTTGCGAGCTGCGCGCGTGTGCCTCAATGACGATGAGACCAACAGCTTCTCCGTTGGGTCTGGTACCCATGGTATGCCACGTTTCACCCTTATCACCCGACGTAAATACTTCATCGGTGGATACTATGTAAAGGATGCCACCATGTTCTGCCATCGGCATTAGCGATGGCCCAATTGGAATATCCGTGTTGATGCGTGTCCACGCCGTAGTATCTGTTCTTAATCTGTATATTCCTGTGGGAGCAACAGCATAGACGGTCCCTTCAGATGTAGCGAAGATACCGTGTACGTGCCCCCCTGGTGGTGCGCTTCCCTGCGTCCACTGCGAAGTAGAAAACTTGGCGGAGTCGTCCAATATACCAGATGTTGTAGTAGTTGTGGAAACTTGTGTGCCGGTCCCGCTGCTTTTACCAGCGGCAGCAGTTCGACCAGTTTGATTTCGTACAGCTGGTTTTGCCGGAATATCCAGAACGATGGGTGTGTCAATGATTTCAATAGTAGGTTCAGATTGTGCTTCAAAACTGTACGGCTTCTGAAAACGAGTAAGATACTGGTTGCTTGCACCGAGCAGCAATATAAGAAGTCATATTGAGTAAAACATAGAAATGTAGTAAAATAGTAGAAGAAAAGGCGATACTTTAGGTTCCTTTATTCTTGTTTTGATATCCATTGACTTTAGGAAAGGTGCTCTGATGACAGCTGAAACTCAACAGGAAACCCCGAGATACAACGGTATTCGGAAGCAAGTCTCGCGTAAGGATTTTAATCGTTATATCTTTCCACATCTGAAGAAACGCATCAAAGGGCGAAAGCCGAAACTTTCTTTCTACAAGCTATTCAACGATATTCTCTATGTTTTGCATACCGGCATTCAATGGAACCAACTCCGCAGCCGGCGGAATGAAATCCATTGGTCGAACGTCTATAAATGGCATAATCGCTGGTCAAAAGATGGTTCTTATGAGAACCTTTTTCAAGCATCTGTCATCGATTTGCTGGATACCGATCAACTTGATACGACGCGCCTTCACGGAGATGGATCCAATACCGTTGTGAAAAAAGGGGGGAGGGTATCGGATACTCCGGACACAAACACCAGAAAGGTGAAAAAGAGTTGACGATCACCGATAATCACGGGTTCATCATAGGACCGATAACGATCAGACCCGTCAATGAGCATGATACAACGATTTTGCCGGAAGCCTTTAGCCATATAATCGCCTTTAGTCAACGCATGGGTATAGTTCTGTGTGGTTCTGCACTGACGCTTGATTCTGCTTTTGATTCTAAGGCGAATCACCCGTTGATTAGAGAACACGGAATGAAACCTGTGATCTATCCCAACCGCCGCAATGCTAAGGAACCTATCGTCATTGCCCGTAAGTTCCGGTGGTTTGACGAGGAGATATACAAAGACCGCTATAAAGTCGAGCGAACTTTCGGATGGCAGGACACTTATAGGCGACTCGCCTTGAGTTATGATAAACTCAAAGAGACCCGTCTCGGGTTCCGTCATCTCGCATATGCTATGATTAACTTTCGTATAACTTTCAACGATCCATAACCCTTACTCGCTATGAGTTCAATGATACGATTTGAGATCGAAAAGGGTGCATAAAACAAAAAATCGTGCGGAGAGCTATGTGTGTTTTATACGCCTCCGCACGATATTTAAACGATTATAAGATAAACAAAGGTCCATCAACGCTTAGGACGGCGCAGGACAACGCCCAACTGTCCAACTGCCCAAAGCGTATCGCTGCCTTTGACCCGCGTGACTGCATACAGGTTGTCATTAATCCCAGTATGCTCCTGTTCCCACGTTTCCCCGCCATCTGTCGAGTGGATGATAGTTCCAGTAGCACCAACGGCGTAGATTTCTTGTTCAGAGAGTGCCAAGATGTCGTAAAGGCTTTGGTTCACACCACTTGCTTGTGATGTCCACGTGAAACCCCCGTCGGTGGTAGATAGGATAATTCCACCGCGTCCGGCTGCCCATCCCTTTCGTTTCGTAATGAACGACACTGCCTTCAGATCGGAACCGGTGTGGGTTTCGTGGAACTTCCAATATTCGCCACCGTTGACAGTGCGTTGGGTAACACCATTTGTGCCAACCGCCCAACCGAGGGGTGCGAATTTCATATCAACGCTCGTGAGGGGTTTACTGGTTGAGGTGCGCTGCCGTGCCCAAGTGGTACCTCCGTCTGGATTGTGTATAATATCGCCACGCTCTCCGACAGCCCAACCTTCAGAAAAGTTACCGAATGCGACATCATTTATGGCAAAGAATTCCTCGTGTGGGAGTCGTTCTTGCTTGTTTTGTGCCGTCCATTGTGATCCGTCTTGCGTGTAGAGTAATGTTGCATCTCGGAGCATCAGCCATCCCCATTTCGGTTCAAGGCTGGTGAAGTGGACATCGACGATACGTTGCGTGGTCCCACTCTCTAAATGTTGCCATGTCTGTCCGCCATCTTCAGTTAAAAATAAATCACCGTTATCCCCGGCAATCCAACCGTGTTGCTCATCGAGAAATAACACATCGCGGAGGGTATTCCGCTGTTTGCCGAGTTGGTGGTGCCAGTTTTCTCCGAAATCTGTTGTGCTATAAATCTGGCCTATCGTATCTTGCACTTGCTCGTCGGCATCGATAACGAAGTCATCGGTCGTGCGGGGTGCTGACATCATCGCACCGACGATCCACCCCTTTCCATCCTCAAGGATGTGAGCGTTTGTCACGTTGAAAGCAGGGAGAAATTGTTCTTTTGCCATTTGATGCACCCAGCTTTCATCGTCAAGGGTTGCGCGTTGATTACCGAGCGAGTCATTTATTACCTCCCAATGCTTGCCTTGGTTGTGTGTCATGAGAAGTGTCTTGTCATTCGCGATGCCCCAAGCTTCCGTATGATTCCGGAATTTTACGGCATGGAGTCGAGTGCCACCGGACATTTTGGACAGTGTCTGTTTCCATGTCGTGCCGCCATCTGTTGTGAGAAGTGATGCACCATTCGCCAGTACCACCCAACCGGCGGTCTCATTCATAAAATGAATACCGACACCATACTGATTTGTCCTGGCTTGGACCTCCCAGTGATCCCCACCGTCTACGGTATGCAGCAGGTAACTTCCGCTTCTCATCATGCGTGGTGTTACTGCCCACCCTTCTTTGGGGTTGATAAAGTGTAAGCCGTCGATAGGTGGATACCCAAGCCCTGTTTTCTGCAATCGGAAGGTTTTGCCGCCATCTCTTGTGTGAAGCGTTTGCCCGTTATTCGCACCGAGCCAGCCCACTTTCGGATTAATGAAGTGCATCGCACCGATATAGTAGATAGTTTCCAACCCTTCACGAATTACCTCCCATGTCTCACCGCCATTCTCGGTTCGCAGGAGTACACTATTGCCCCCGATCCAGCCGTGTTTCTCATCAATGAAGACGATACACTGCAGGTCTTCCGTTACGCCGCTGCGTTGTGGATGCCACGTTTTGCCACCATCTGTCGTATTTAAAATAACACCGCCATGTCCGACCGTCCAGCCGCGCAGCGCAGAGAGAAAATAAGTATCGGTGAAATAGGTCTGTAAGGCACCTGATTGGATAATTTCCCAATGATATTCAACAGGTTCTACGGGTTGTGCTTCTAATGCTGCTGCGACTTCTTCAGCAGCAGGTGGCAATTCAACAATAAACTTCTCCGTATCCACAGCATAACGCATCGCAACACCGTTTTCACCGACAGCGAGGATGCCTTCAGGAGAGAGCGAGAAGCTATAGAGATCGTTAGACGTGCCACTGTTCTGCAACTCCCACGTCACACCCCCATTGATAGTGGTCAAAATGACTCCTTCATCTCCAACGACTAACCCGTGGTTTTCATCGGCAAAATAGACCTTGTTTAGATTTGCCTGTGTCCCACTCCGTTGGAATTTCCACGTTTTTCCGCCGTCGAGTGTATGTAGAATCTCACCGAGTTGTCCGACGACCCAGCCGGTATGTCGGTCAATAAAATAAGCAGCGTAGAGTTCGTTGTAACTCTTGCTATTCTGCCGTTTCCACGTCCGACCGCTATCTGTTGTATGAAAAATAATACCCGGCCATCCGACCACCCAGCCTTCTTGCTCATTGAGGAAAAAGATGCCTTTAATCATTTCGTGGAAATAGCGCGGTGTCTGTTGTACCCACGTCTTGCCGCCGTCCGCGGTGTGAAGCACAGTGCCTAAGTCCCCAACGATCCATCCCTTCTGAGGATTAATGAAATGAAGGGCGTTCAAGGTATACCACCAACCGCTGGTTTGCCGTTCCCACGTTTGACCTGCATCGGTTGTGTGGAGGATGAGTCCGCCGTCCCCAACTGCCCAGCCTTCCTTATCGGTGGCGAAAGATAGATTCCGGATACGATGCCATGTGTCCATCTCTATATCCGTCCATGTTTTGCCACTGTCATCAGTTGTTGTGATTGTGCCTTTCTCTCCGACGGCAACCGCCCGGTTTGCATCCGCGAACGCCACGCTCTGCAGCGCATCCGCTGTCGTGCCACTTTTCATTTCCCACGTGATACCGCCATCTTCTGAGTGCAAGAGCGTTCCGTTCATACCGACTGCCCACGCCTGTTTACGACTTGTGAACTGAACCCCCATCAGATCGTTCTTTGTAGGGCTCTCTACGAGTTGCCAATTGTCTCCGCCGTCCTCTGTCCGATTAATAAATCCACCTTGTGCGACCATGAGACCGTCATCCTCGCTGCGGAAATGGAAATTGTTTACAATGGGACGGACATGTCCATAAATCGGCGGCAGTTTACTCACCTGGTTTCTCCATTCTGTACCACCGTTGTTGGTATAAAAAACCGTGCCATCTGTGCCACCACACCATCCCTCATAAGGGCTGATAAAAAATACGGTGTGAAGGTTGCAGACTGTCGTTGTGGTATCTGTCTTAACGAGGTTCTCTTGTCTCCGCCATGTATCACTGCTGTCAGTGGTAACAAAGATTCGGTCGTAGTCACCGACTGTCCATCCGCGCTCTTTATCTACAAAGAAAACGCCCTTAACTTGAAACTCACTCACATCCTGATGTTGCCATGTTTTTCCACCGTTTTCTGTGTAGAACATCCCATCTTGTCCGGCAATCCAACCGATCTTTGAATCATAAAAAAAGACATCCAAAAATAGCATAGAAATCTCAGTTTTTTGGACTGTCCAATGTCGTCCGCCATCGTCCGTAATCGCGATTAACCCCTTGTCACCAACTGCCCAACCGTTACGGAGATTTGTGAAATATACCGATTTGAAGTCTTCAGTCGTATTGACCGTCTGTTTTTCCCAATTTATCCCCCCGTCAGCCGTATGGAGAATCCAGCCTTGGTGCCCCACAATCCAGCCGTGTTTGGCATCGGCAAAGTGGATGTCCGTGAAATGGGTTCCCCAATCCGCTTGACGCGTAATTTCCTTTTTTACACAACCGGTTAACAGTAAGGAAGTTCCGAAGAGGATCGCTATGAAATAGCATGTGATGTGTTGAAGCATCTTTTTCATCTGTTTTGTCTCCTTTGTAGCACAAACTTTCCAGTTTGTGCCCTTACACGCACAATCTAAAAGATTATGCTACAAAAATGGCAACTTAGGTCAATTACCTGAGTTCTGAGAGGGGAGATACACCCCGACTGCGGCACCAGCATCCGTAGCGAACCAGAGTTTACCGCTGCTGTCCTCAAATACCGACCAGACCCGATTGCTCGGCAGACCGTCATCTGTGTTAAAGTTTTGGAACGTTTCACCGTTATAGACACTTATACCACCACTAATTTCGGGAAAGACCATACTCACACCGTCTTCGGTTTCATTTATTGCTGATGGTAGGTTCTTAACACCAGCAAACCAAAGGTTTCCCTTGCTATCCAGCATGATATTATCAACGCTGTTCATAGGAAGTGCTTCACTGAGCGGGAAAGTGACCAACTCTTTCCCGTCGTATCTGCGAATGCCACTGTTTTCCTCACCACCGCCTTCTCGACTCATCCAGAGGTTTTCCTTGGCATCGAACTGCAAATCTGTTATGTTTGCGCTTCTCGCCTTCGCCATCTCTTCAAAAGGGGCAAAATCCGCATCAACACCAAAATAACGGAAAAGGGACGTTTCGGTATTATAGTAGGTAATCCCAGCAGTACTGCCGAACCAAAAATTGCCTGCTGTATCCTGTGCAACTGCCGTGACCTGACTCCACCAATCGGGTAATATATCCATGCCTATGGGACCGTGTATCATAAGAGGATAGAATTTTTCGCCATCGTAGTAATTCATACCCGAAAACGTCGCCAACCAAAGCGTTCCCGTTTTGTCCTCAAATATATCCTTAACGGTATCGCGGAGGAGGCCGTCATCCGTCGTAAAAATCTGAAACGCCTGTCCATCATAGCGACTCACCCCTCTTAATGGAGCAGGTGCCTCTGTTTCTGTCGGGGTTTCGTTGTTAATCTCCGTAGCGAGTTCACTGTCAATCTCTTTAGCGAGCTCACTCAGCGGCATTGCCATGTAGGACATATCCATCGGCTTGCCTCTATCCAGAAAACTTGAGAGCATACCGTCCGCGAACCAGAGGGTGCCTTGCCGGTCTTCAAAGATAAGCCCGATTGTGTTTTGTGCTAAACCATCTTCTGTTGTGAAGGTTTGGAAATTTTCTCCATCATAACGGGTAAGCCCCTCGGTCGTTCCGAACCATATCGTGCCGCGGGTGTCTTCAAAAATAGTGAGGACAATATCAGAGGCCAAACCGTCTG
Source organism: Candidatus Poribacteria bacterium (assembly GCA_028820845.1). Lineage (NCBI taxonomy): Bacteria > Candidatus Poribacteria > Candidatus Poribacteria bacterium. Next base: position 24,801 of record JAPPII010000092.1, on the reverse strand, counting down.
CTTGGGTTAAGGTCTTTTCAATTTTGAGTTCTGCTGTGTGAGCGATGGGTACTATCCAACTTGACAGCAGGCATACAGCCAACCCTATTGTGTACAATCGTTTTTGCATTGAAAACTCCTTTGATTTGCGTGAGGCAATTTATGTGCCAATCCGATTAGTAGTTGATTGAATGTGAGATTGGGTAGGTTTTAGGAAAAAGCTGCACCAAATAGGGCAACAATAACGACAAATGCACAAATTTGTGCAAGAATCTCAACGCCACAATCCTGCTATCTCTCAACACCAAACGAAGCATTTTGTAATATATATGACGCGAGTTAAGGTCGAAAAGGTTGCTTAATTTTGCAGAAAGTTGGAAAATAAAATAAAATGTGAGTTCGATAAGGAGGGTTTGTGGCGGAAACTTACCTTTCAGTAAGAGTTTGTGCCTTATTCTGCGCAAACTAACAGTTTACGCTACAAAAGACTTTTAGAGCGACAGGATACCGCCCTCGACGAGCATCGGGGCGCCCGTCATGTATCTGGATTCATCGGAGGCTAAATAGACCGCTGCCCAAGCGATGTCTTCTGGTTCTCCGATACCCAACGGATGCATCTCTTTAATTTCTTTCTTGATGGTTTCCGGGTCGGGTTGCTTTGATAGGAATTCTTGGTAGAGTTCGGTGTTAATTGTGCCGGGACAGAGACTGTTGACTCGGATGTTGTCTTCGGCATACCGAACCGCCATGCTGCGGGAGAGATGCACCACGGCGGCTTTGGAGGAGGTGTAGGCAGGGTGCATCGGGAACCCAACATACGCCGATTCGCTCGCCATGTTGATAATAGAACCGCCACCGGCTTCTCGCATCAAGGGAATTATTGCACGAGAGACAAGGTATATACTTTTCACGTTAACGGCGTATTGTCGATCCCAGTCTGCTTCAGAGATTTCTTCTAATTCGCCGACGACGGCGATACCGGCGTTGTTAAACAAAACGTTTGGATTACCGAGTTCGGAAGTGACCTGTGCAACAGCATTTTCAATCTGTTCGGCATCGGTTACATCGCACGCGCAGAAGATTGCTGTTCCGCCGGTTGTCTGGATTTGCCGCGCGGTTTCTTCGCCACGTTCGCCGTTCACGTCCCAGATAGCGACAGCTGCCCCTTCACCTGCAAAAAGTTCAGCACTTTTCGCCCCGATGCCTCTTGCTGCGCCTGTTATGATTGCGATTTTATTCTTGAGTCGATTTGCCATGTGTGTTCCTTTATAGCCATTCAAAACGAGCAGTAAAAAGCGGTGGATTTCCAGTCCACCGCTTGCGGGCAGACAAGGCGAAACATAGATTTGACACCTATTTTCCTATATGGGTTTTTCCGATCGTTGTGAGCGAGGTTTGAAACTCAGTTGTAAGAGATGCCCATCATCTACCAGGTATAAAAGAAGTTAAACCCATACTGGCGTCGGTAATAGTAGAGTGCTGCACCACCGAGCGCGCCAATAATCACGCCTCTGATGGCTGAACGTCTGTAGACAGATTTGTAGGTGGACGTGTAAATCTCTTTGTGCAGCAGTGTCGGATTGTCAATAAAACGATGTGCAGGTGGGTCGGGTTGATAATAGTAAGCACCACCGAGCGCGGGAACCGAAAAATAAGGTCCTAAAAAGGCGTTTCCTGCAAAAGTGGCAAGTGCCCAAAACTTTTCATCGCCTTCTATTTCGGCATCACGGCGTGCTTGTGCCTCTATTGTGGCAATTTCTGTTTGTGATATTTCGGCTGCTATAGGTAAAGGAACCGATAGGAAACCGACAAGGGGTAAGATTGCCCAAAAAAACTTCATTAGTGTTTCTCCTCTTAGGTGTACATGCCTATTTAGGCAAGTTGTTATTATTTGCGGTTTAGGGGGCGGGCGTGTAAGCCTACGGTGCAAAAGATGATATGCAAACTGTTGGGACACAAGAGACTCACCACGCAGGTCGCCGATGCGGGAGCCGCCGCAATCACAGAATAGCTACACATCGCCACCGGCCGCAATGCCTGACGCATTTTATCGGCTTCTGTTTCGTTTTAACTCCGCGATGTGACTCATCTCTGTGATATAATCGACATCTACCGAGCAATTTTTTTGAATGTAGGCGCGCACCTCAGCAGTGTCGTGGATCAACTCCGACTTCGGACGCGCCAGACCGAACGCTCTTTTGAGTTGCGTCTCCTGGTTTTTTGCTTCTTCTTTGGATGCACAGAGTTCGATGCCCAAACATTCAACATCCTCGACGAAATACCGCTGCGCCTCTTTGATCCGTTTGTGGTAGTTGCCATTGGCGATCTTTGAGATTCCGATTTTAATGACATTGCCCGCGGGCAATTTGTGAAAATAGATAACATATTCTTCTAATGCTTCAGGGTCTAACTCCTCGTAAGACACTTCATCGAAAGTTCTTCTGTTTTTCAAGGTAAAGTCTCCAGTGTGTTTGTCCGTTCTGCGTGTTTGCGTTTTCGTGCTGCCGTTGCTGCCATTCGTCGGCGAGAGATTAAAAAGCATCGTCCCGAAATGCTTTGATGACCTTCTGCCAGTCTTCATAAGTGGCAATCGCTTTGGCATATTCCGCAACTTGGCGGGGGGATGGTTGTTTACCCTCAAAAATGTTATCACGGATATAATCCGTACAGGTGCCATCTTTATAGAATATAAAAGCATTGATGCGAGGTATGGGTTCTTCCCATTCCTCTGACAACTGAATCAATTTATGATTGATATGTGCAAGAATCTTTGTGGCGTGTCCCTGCCGAAAACCTTGTTCTTTCCACCCTAAAATCTTTTTTATATCGGGAAGAGTCGCCCATCCCCGCGAAACAAGATGTAATAAAACAAGATACGCTTCCATTTCTCTTTTCATTAGATCACCTCCATCAGAGACGTGTTGTCATATTCCTTATTATTTCGTTGCTTGTTCACACTTCTCAATCTGTCAAGTTGTTATAGCGTCCACCAGGGCCATTCAGTTTTCCAATAATTTAGGTGCGGAAGCCCGAACTTATTTGGGAAAGGTGTGCCATCCCGAATAAATTCGGGCATCCAGAAACGGGAAGACTTTACATAAGTAAACTTAACTCTTAAAACTAAATAGCTCTGAGCGTCCACCCTGATGTCCACTGCAGTTCTCTTTTCAATTGTCGCCAAGAATTGGTTAGAAGGGCATGGAGATGTTAATCTCTGTGGCGGGATTGTACGCAGGTGTGCCATTGACAACAATTTTAACCTCACAATCCAGTTTTCTGATTAGTAAAAATAGGGATTCAATCGAAAAGTCGTCAAGCCTGCCATCTAGGAGGGCAGTGATTTCTGGTTCGCTGAGTTCCAAAAATTTGGCAGCAGCGTCTCGCGTGAGTCCGCTTTGGGTTAGAATACTATTAATTATTAAGGAAAGACGAGCTTTTGTACGGTATTCTTCTGGGTTAGGAAATTCTAAATCTTGGAATATATTGCCGCTGCTTTTTTCAACCTCAATTTTTTCTTCGGTCATTTTCTCTCTCCTTTTGTGCAAGCGTTCTTGCTGCATTTAAGCGTCTACGGATAAGATCGATTTCTCTCTTAGGAGTCTGTATGCCGCGTGTGGACTTCTTCTGAAAGCAGTGCAGAACATAAATCAGATTTCCCAGATTCACGACGTAAACCGCTCGGTAGGTATCCCGAGCGTAACTGCTTACAATTTCATATACTCCTGAAAACCCTTTCAAAGGTTTAGCTTTATGCGGGGTTATGCCCGACTGCACACCTTCCAATGTATAGCCAATTTCTTGCTGCACGCCGTCTGGGAATTCTAAGAGACGTTTCTTAGAATCGCCAACCCAGAAAACCTCTCGCATTTGTTTCTTTTGCCTACATATATTTTAACAAATCAGAGGCGATTTTGCCACACTTTTTTTCTGGGATTAGAAGAAGGATAGGCTATAATCCTTTCAGAAGCGATACCCATCGTTCCCATGCGGCTTTGGTGGCGGCTTTCTGTGCGTTATTTGCATCTTCTGCCATGCCGCGTCTCAAGAAAGCGTGTCCAACACCTTCATAAATGACAGGTTCGTAGGTGACGTTTGCAGCATCGGCAGCGGCTTTGGTTTCATCAATTGTGGCATTGATGCGGTTGTCACTTTCACCGTAGAAGCCGTATATCGGTGCAGATATTTTAGGGACATCTTCCGCGGCTGCAGCACGACCATAGAACACAAATCCAGCAGCGATTGTATCGGAATGGACGGCGTAGCTGAAGGTTTGTCCACCGCCCCAACAGAATCCAGAGACTGCAACCTTTTCGTTGGTTGAGGGTAAATCACGGGCGTATTTCTGAATGGCATCCAGATCGGATGTGACTTGAGAGGGTGAGAGTTCTCGAATAGTCCGTCGGACATCATCACCGGATTCAAAACTCTCAGTACCGCCACCGTCAGGTCCCATCCCCGAAAGCAAGTCAGGACAGATTGCGACAAACCCTTCTGCAGCGAGTCTGTCGGCGACGAGCCGAATCCAATCGGTGAGTCCAAAAATTTCATGGATAACGATGATGGCTGTTGCGGGTTCTTTCACTTCTGGGTAAACGACAAAGGTATTGACTACACGTTCGTCGGCGGTTGTGACTTTCACCCATTCGCCATGGCGCGGTGATGCTTCAAGTTCAGCCTTTGTGCTGTCTGCTCCTGCGTTGTTAATAGACAATAGTCCGGTCACAATGATACCCAACATAAGGGCATTGCATATCTGCATAGTCTTCTCCTTACTTTTTATTTGCTGTGTGAATAATGGATTTCACTACTTTCTTCATTTCAGCAGCGGGCATGGCACCGAATAGGAAGAAGTGAATATCGGCACTGGTCCAACTGCAGGCATTCGTTGGTCCACGCTGGCGTTTGTGCACAGGTGTACCATCAATGACTTCTAATTCTTCCCCGCGCCTACTGCCGCGGTGCCTTTGGTGCTCTGTCGTTTCAAATATGGAGAAACCCAACAAACCATCCGTATAAATCAGGTGGATTGTATTCTTTCTGCCTTTTATGTTGTGAATATCCTGCAGCTGAAACCCGGGCGGTAAGTATGCTGGCTGAATGGGTTCAGTTTCGAGGATCTTTTCTGCTTCGGTTAATGAAATTGAGTAGCTTCGCTGTGGTTCCGGCTGTATTTCTTCTTGAAACTTTTTCCACTTGCGTTCCACGGTTTCAGGATTAAAACTAATTCGGGTATAAACGGACATTTCCCGAAGAACACCTTCAGCGTCCAAATCTTCTACCCGCAAAATAACACCGTTATCGCGCGCAAAGAAAATATGTTTTGTCGGCCTGTCGGCAAATTTCGGGCTAATAATGAGAATATCTATGTCATAATCGGCGATCTTTTCATCCGCAGGACTGTGTTTGAGATTATAGTTTTTAGCTATGAGTTGAATCTCTTTTTTGGGAAATGGGCTTTTGACCTGCCGCCACCTGTTTCGTTCTTGCTCCCTTCTACGATCATCTCTATTGTTCTCATCGCGACCTCTGCGCCTATCGTCTCTCCGTCCTTCTGTTCTGTCTTGGGTGGCACCAAGCGACTGACGCCCACCGACTTCAGAGACTAACTTCCTATACGAAGTATCTCCCGGTTTGTGAATGACATACTCTTCAAAAGTACGCGTGCCTCTTGACGAAATGAACGTTTTCAAACGGATACCTACATAACTGACGTCACGCTCGGCTTCAGCGATACGTTCAAGCGTGCTGATGTCAGCAAAAAGGTAGTCTGATATGCCCAGCAACAAGGCTAAAATTAAACCACACAAAGGATATAACTTAATTCGGAAGTCCTTATGAAACATTAGATATTTATGGATTCGCATCGGTTCACCTGTCGGTTACCTGCTGGGGAAATTTAATTCCCTACATTCTCCAGATAGAGGTTAAGAAATAGTTCATCATCACCATTTGATTCCACGGGTTCCTCAGGTTGCAGGCTACTGCCGTTTAAGTTCAATGGATAATCTGTTAATTGTTCCGCGTGAAGCCCATAGTAGAAGTCGAGCGTCTCTTCATATTGAGGAGCAGTTGGAAAAAAGTAAAGTGCTCCCAAAATCAGGGCAAGTGTCAGAATACCAGTCGCCCCGGCAGTAACAGGACGCAAGAACCAGCGTCCCATATCCGACAGCCACTGCCCAACATCTGGTAATTGTAAGGTGCGAGTAGGTTTCTCTACGTTTGCTTGTGCCGCCTGTTGGCGTATCTGTGCCATGACTGCGTGCTGGATTGAAGCAGGGGCGCGGTGTTCAAGTCTTTTGATCTGCTCACGATTCTGCTGAAATGCTGCGAGCATGTCGGAACATTCGTCGCAGGTGCGGAGATGTGCTGCAATCCGCGTTCGCGTGTCTGGTGTTAATTCATTGTCTAAATAGGCTGACAATTCATCTTGGAGTTGTTCGTGTATCCTCGCCATCACCATCTCCTTGATAGGTGGTGCGGGATGAACGAAGTCTCTGATTTTAGTGCTATTTTCTCGGAACACTGCGAGCATATCAGAACATTCGTCGCAAGTGCGGAGATGTGCTTCGACCTGCTTTCGCACGCTTGCGCTTAATTCGTTGTCTAAGTAAGCAGATAATGCGTTTTGAATTTGACGATGGTTCATATTTTCAATCGAGGATAGTGGTAAGCAGAAATAACTACCACACGACTCGCTCCAGTTCTGTTTTGAGTGCTTTTCGGGCTTCGTGTAAGCGAGATTTGACCCGTCCAAGCGTGCAGCCGAGAATTTCGGATATTTCTTCATAAGAGAGTTCTCGCAGCTCCCTTAGCACGAGTATCTCTCTATAACTATCTTTGAGTTTCGCGAGTGCCTTATGCACAATATCTTTTTCTTCTGACCGTAGTGCCTCGTCTTCCGGTGTTGCTGAATCAAGAGGGACCCATGGCTGTGAGTCGTCAATTTCCATGGGATCAGTTTTCCGGCGTTGGTACTGATCAATATGATTAAAACACTTGTTTTTCACGATACGGTAGAGCCATGTAGAAAATTGGGAACGGAACTCGAATTTTCCGATGTTTTCCCATACGGAGAGGAACGCATCTTGGGCGACATCCTCTGCATCTTGGTGATGCCCAAGTATGCCGTAAGCAATGTTATAGACCCAATGTTGATAACGCGTAATGAGGGTTCCCATGGCATCAACATCGCCTTTTTGGCAGCGCAAGACAAGTTCATGTTCCTGCGCGCGATCTAATTCTTCTGTATTGCCCATCTCCGAATAATTTTCCATAGTAGCTGAAAAGACTGTTGCAACGGACATATTTTTTCTCCAAACAACAAGGGTAAAGAAAATGCTCCTCTTCAATTTAAACGATTGAATTCTTCAATAGCCTTAATCTTTTCGCGATGTAGGCAAAACCTAATTGCTCTGTTATTGGATTAGACATAGCAGCGAACAAAAGGTTCGTTTTTTAGTGAAGCGTGTTTTCTTTACCGGGTGTGGTTTGGACATGTCTAAGTTCCCCACTGCCATTTGGCCATCTGCCGATGGCAACATCTCTCTCCTGTTTTTCAAACGTCACACTGTCAAGTACTTGATTTCCACGTGCATCGGTATCAACGAGTGCTACGGTCTCACCGTTACGGGACAGTTTAAAATTGGCGTGTAGCCCCGTTTTGGCTTTACCGTTTTCATCTAACCATACAAGGAGATAGCCTCGTCCTGGAATCGTTGTATTCTCTGGAAATGCCCATTTTCTCAGGTTGTCTATTTTATCTGTTAGGTACATTCCAGAGAGGTCCACTGTATCATTGGTGAGGTTATGCAACTCGAGCCAATCTTCGTATTGTCCTTGCGGGTCTGTGAGGCTCTTCGTGTTGGCTGCCATTAGTTCATTGATAACGATAGGTGACTCTTTTGCGACAGAGGCACTGACCCGATACTGTGCGGCGTTAGGTTCTGCGCGCGCCGGTGAAAAATCAGTCGTACCGTGTGTTTTCACCGCATTTGCTTCAACATAATAGTAAACCGTTGTTCCTGGTGGAAAAGCAGGGATGTTTCCAACGTAACGACCGCCGCGCTTTGTCATCGGGATCTCGTTGAAAACAACATAACGTTCGGTACTATAATATAACATAACAGAATCGACCGCAACCGATTCATCAAGCGTCGCTTTAACTAACACAAGGGTGCTCTGTATAGAATCCGTTTCGGATTCAATATTAACAGAGAGAATTTTCGGGGTTGGCCTGTCCAGTTCTGGATGCTTCAACAGATACTCGCGGCGACGGTTCACAAAATCCCTAAGGTCTTCAGGTGCGCCATTTTTGAATTCGTCGTATCCGTAAAGTTTTTTATCATCTTGCTGGACTTCCGCATCAATGAGTTCCATATATTCGTTGACGATGGGACCAAGCACTTCCCAATCGAGCCATTCATTTACGACGGTACGGACGTGTGCAAGGTAACGGGCACGCCATTGTGGATTAGAGAGCAGTCGTTTAATAAGGGGTCGCGCCCGATTGTTTTGATGTGTGACCGGAGATACCATTCCATTTGTTAATTCGCCCCACGACCAACCGCCACCGGGACCGCCGCCACGTCCACGTGAACGAGCAAATCTCATACTTTCATTGTTGTCGTGCGGTACAAGGTGAAATCTGTCGTTGACATCTTGATAGATGGTATAGTCGCCGCCTTTGTGGATGTAACTGTCGTCATCCATAAAGACATTTGAGACAGCAAGTTGCCATAGGACCTGATCGATGTTAAGCAAGGACGGAAGGTTTTCTACAAGTTCTGCATCAGGTGTTGTTTCATCAAGCATTTTGCAGAGTCTAATGAGATCTTCCCAAGGGTTTTCAACATTGCTGGTTTTGAGTTGATACGCTTCTTGATATCTTTCAGGACTATCACCGCTATAGGTCAGTGCGCCACCGCCCCCGGGACCTATTTTCCAACGGATGCCATCTCTTGTGCCAAACCATTCGGCGAGAAAGTCTTTGTTGTATTGTTGAAGATTGATATAAACACCCCAATTTTCACCGTTGATCACGAGTTTCACGAGGTTTGTTTTCATTGCCGGAATATAGTCGTGCGCAATTCGGTTGAAAAGGACTTCGCGGAGGAAGGAGGCATCAACGTGTCCATTGAGTAGGTTGAGAGTCTTGTAGCCGTAGAGACGTTGTCCATCTTCAGCATAATCGACGGCAATATTAAAGGATTTTTTCTCTGAGTTAACCGTAAAATATGAGGAGCTGCCTCGGAAGTGGACACCGACCTCCGGATACACCTTTCCATCAACAATCAGTTCGGCTGGTACTTCAATGTCTGTACGGTAAAACGCGTTCATCTGTTGGTACCAATCTTCATGATGAAACCGGAGATAGAGGGTACGAAGTGTGTAGGCATCGTAAAGTGACGGCGAATCTTCCGGCGCGGAAGTCAAGCTGCTTTGCATATCGTTCTGGACGCTCTCTTTTAGGGTTGATTCGTTGAGTAGTGTAACATTCCCACCGCCTCGCGTATCCAAGGCGACCTGTCGCTCAGTTCCGGTCAATTTTCCATCTTCATCTTTATCGAATTGTGCTACCAGTTTCTCAGGCGGTCTCGGTCCCCGGCGTCCCCCACCACCCCCAAAGCCTGGCATTCCACCAAAGTCAGGGGTTCTGTCGGGTGCCATATTCCTTTGAATCCTTTCAATCTCTTCATGGCTAAGTTTGTTCCCTGTGAATGCTTCTACGCTTGTAACTCGGAGCATGACTGCTTCTTCTTCTTCACTCAGTTGTCCGTCGCCATTGTGGTCGAATCGTTTCTGTTCATCTGAAAGTTTAGGTGTTTTCTGGTCATCTTGGGCATCTGCGGATATTATCCAACCAATGGCTATTAGCACAATCAGTGCAATTGATTTAAGTTGTTTCATTGTATTTTCCTTTTGAGTCTGAGACCTATCTGCTATAGAGAAGTTTGCGTTTCCAAGCTCCTCTGTGTCTATTCTTTGTCCAGTTTCACATCTGTCACGCTTTCGATGTTTGATAATTCGTTAAAAAAAACGAGCCAGTCTTGCGGCGTTTCCAATTTAACCCGGTAGTTCAACTCGACGACACCGCTTTTCCTTATCCGTTTCTCAATCAGACGTTCGTAAATCAGGTGTCTATCAAAGACGGGGCGATAAACGGTCTTAAAACTCGGTTCGGGTGGTAGGCAGAACTCGAGGCTAAACTCGTTATCGTTGCTAAAATTTTCATGCCAGTGGTATATGCCGAGTATAATGATACCGATGAGAAATGCTGCCAAAACTGCTACGGATGGGTTTCCAGCACCAATCGCCATTCCAACAGCTAACGCGTAGAAAACAAAGCCAATGTCGCGTGGGTCTTGGATGGCGGTACGAAACCGAATAATAGATAACGCCCCGACCAAGCTAAACGCCCGGGCGATACTATCGCCGATGATCACCATCACAACTGAAATCAGCATACACAAAATAATGAGTGTGTCTGTAAACGATTTCTGTGGGATCCCAGCGTGTGTCCATCGGTAGATGTTAACAATAAAAACACCAAGCACAAACGCGAGGAGTAACCTAAGTGCGTCGGTCCCCATCGTTATGAGTGGTGGAAAAGTTAGAAAATCAGATAGTATGTTCATTCCTGTCCGCTAATTGAGAATTTATGGTAGTCTATCATACTTTGACAAACTTGTGAAGAAAATGTTGGAGGATTGTGCAATAAAGCGCGTTAAAAGGTATTTTCGGACGCTGTTTCTGGTGCGGATCCGTAGAGGCGTATCCGGTCTATATTGCCCATCGATGATGACAGAACTATACGGATGCCATCGGTAACAAGAGGTGTGCGGATGATATGGGGCGATTTTCGGATGGGTGTTTTGAAGGCTTTAACGATCCGCCACTTATCTTCACCCATCCGAGCATAGACGGTCATATTCTTTAAAGGTTCAATCGGGTCGAAGTAGATTTCAATACGACTGATCGCGCGTCTTTCTGGAAGTATCCACTTCTGAATTGAACCGAGACCGCTTTCCGATATTTCATAGACTTCTGTTATACCACCATCAACGCGAACTATATTTTGTGTCGCCATAGGCAGACAACCGAGGATGGTGCATGCAAACAAAGCGAATACAAAAACGATATTGGGAATTTTCTTTTGAGGTGTCATAATTTGTTTCTCCTATTGTAGATGGGCTTTATGTCTGACCTTCATGGCGGATGATTAATCCGACAAATATTCCAGAAAAGATTAAAATCGCGAGGGCATACGGTGCGGCTTCAGCAAACATGGCTTCTGATGTGTAACTCCAGACATTGAGAGCGAGGGACTCATATCCGGGTGGCGATAAGAGAAATGTAAACGGTAATTCTTTCATTGTTGCGAGAAAAACCAAAGCAGTCGCTGTTAGCATACTGCGGAACAGCATCGGTAAAAGTGCTCTGAGAAATGCTTGAAGGGGTGGGTAGCCGAGGGAGCGAGCGGCTTCTTCTAAGTGTGGTGAACTTTGATAGAGCGAACTTCTGACGGGTCCAATGGCTTCTGCCAAGAAATGTAGTGTGCAGGCGTAGATTAGCACGGGTAACGTCTTATAAATAAAAGGCGCAGTGTTTAGAACGAAAAGGATGAGCGATAAGGCGAACGCAAGCGGCGGTATGGCATAAACTATGTAGGCGGCACGCGCCAACATATTTGACGTTCGCGAGGGGTGTCGGACCTCGATATAAGCCAACGGCACTGCCAGCATCGCACACAGAACACCCGTCGGTATTGCAACGGAGAGTGAACCCGTCAATGCTTCTACAAGACCTTGCAAGGCGGAGGCATCGAACCCTCTGACTTCTGAAAATGCGTTTGCAAGCGGCGCGCAGATCCAAAAAGACACAGCACCTGCAGGGATAATCACGGTTATGACTGCGAGCAGGCAGAGGTAGGAATACGCTGGAACGCGCCACATACCGAGTGAAATCAGAGAGGATTGCCGAGAAGTCCCGCGTCCAGCACGGTGGAGTGTCACTCGTTTCAGCAACTTCGTTTCAAAATAGAGAAGGCATCCTGTGAAGGTTAGGAGCATCAGCGCGAGCCACGCCGCATAAGTATGTTCAAAGGAGAGGGTGTATTCAATGTAGAGCGCATAACTAAAGGTTTCATAGCGCATCAGCGATACAACCCCGAAGTCGCCGAGTACATGTAGACTGATAAGTAGACCGCTGGCATAAAAGGCGGGACGCAATTGCGGAAGGATAATATGCCAAAAAACCTCAGGATACCGATAACCGAGGTTTCGAGCGGATTCTTCGAGACTTGGATCAAGCCCGAGTAAGGCTGTGCGTAGATTCAAAAAAAGGTATGGGCTTGTATAGGCACTGAGCGCAAGGAGCGCGCCCCAGTAACCGCTCAGACGTGGGATACTAACGCCGAATAACTGTGCAACGATACCTATGTTTCCGCCGAGTGCCAGTAGCGCGTAAGCCATTACATAGCCGGGAATTGCGAGCGGTAGCACACTTAGCACTGTGAAGATAGGTTTGCCTTTCAGGCGGGTCCGACTCGTTAACCATGCGGCGGGTGTCGCTATTAGTAAGTTCAGGACGAGAACGCCCAAGGTCAGAAGGAGCGTGTTAAGGAAGAGTCTTGCGTTCCGCCAGCGGAAGACAATCTCCAAAAGAGCTGTGCCTTCCGCTGAGAACGCTTTGATGAGCAGATAACCTAACGGGATAAGTCCACCGATCCCGACGACAACAGCGGGAATGAAGAAGTATCGGTGCGTACTTAGTGTTTGTGCCTTGGCATTCAATTTCCGTAGCCTTGATCTCCCGATCGGTTGTGAATTTATAGAATCTCAACTGCTTGCAGAAGTTTAACTGTACCGTCAAGATCATCGATATCATTGAGGTTAAATACCGGAGCCACTTTGATCAGTTCGGATAACGGCACGAGATTTTCGTTTTGGGTTACACCTTCCGTAACAGGATACTCAAAAACATCACTCGTAAAGTACTGCTGTGCTTTGATAGATAACAAGAATTCTACAAACTTCAGGGCGGCTTTCTTGTTCTCGGCAGTCTTTAACACGCCGACCCCAGCAATGTTGACGAGATTTCCCGGATCGCTTGCCTTAAAGAAGGTTTGTGCGACTGGATAATTTGCGTCCGTTTTCTTAAATCGGAGCAGGTAGTAGTGATTCGGCAAACCTGCGTCAATTTCACCCGCAGCGAGTGCCTCTATGATGGGTGTATTCTTCGCGTATTTTTTTACTCCATTTGCTTTCATACCGAGCAACCATTCTTTTGTCTTTTCTTCACCGACTTGTACGCGCAGGGAAGTGACAAAGGCTTGGAAAGAAGCGTTCGTTGGTGCCCAACCGACTCTACCTTTCCACATAGGTTGTGTTAAGTCGAAAATGCTTTCTGGAAGTTCTTTCATTTTGACGCGCTCTGAGGAATAGGCGAGAACGCGTGCTCTGCCACTTGTAGCAACCCAAAAACCCTCAGCGTCGCGAAAGCTCGAAGGGACCTTCATGAGTATAGCTTCCGGGAGTTTTTCAAACATTTCCTTTTTACTAACCGCACCGAGCGCACCGGCATCTTGTGCCCAAAAGAGGGCTGCAGGACTTTTGCCGCCTTCTGTTAGGAGTGCAGCGGCTAACTGCGTTGTTCCCCCATAATTCGCCTTCACTTGGATACCGGTTGCTTCCTGAAACTGCTTGATGATCGGTTCAACGAGGCTTTTACTGCGTCCAGAGTAGATCGTCAATGTTTCATCAGCGTGATTCGACGCAACAACGGGTCCGACAAAGGTGAGTACCAGCAAAACCGGTAAAACGTGCTTGAATAAACTAAAATGGTTCTTAAACATTGTATCTCCTTTTATAAGTAGATAGAGCATCTATAGAAATCAGAGATGCTGTACTTTTAGTCAAATGTATTGGCAATAAGTTCGGACTCACTGGACAGTTGAACGCTTAACGCTTCGGTACGACGCGCCAGCGCGTGTTCATGCCTGCTGTAATGTGATCGGCTACATGGCAGTGGTAGAGCCAGTTGCCGGGTGTTTTCGCTGTCATATCAACTGTAACCATGCTACCCGGCAGTAGTTCTACAACGTCGGCGCGTTTTCCGGCATTCAGCACGGTTTGCCCGTGCCAATGTGCGGTGTGCATATCAACTTCAGTGCCTAACCCAATAAGGTACCAACGTACCTTGTCGCCTTGTTCAACTTCCAAACCTTGTAAATTGCCAAAGATAAAGCCGTTTATAGCGTGTTTGAGGTTTCCCTCTTCGGCTTCCTCAGTGGATTCGTATTCCTCACGCTGTCCATTTTTGACGATTTTACGACCGTTTTCGTCAAAGACAAGAAATAATGTCGTGAAGGCTTTGTCGATATCCTTAGGGCGCGGGTCGTCTATGGAGCGTTCCATTCCTTTTTTCGTGACAACGATAGTTCCGATTAAGCCGTCGTAGACTTCGGTAACAGCATCAACGTGTGAATGGTAAAGCCAGACAATAGAGGAAGGATCGTTCGGTCCCGGTGCAGCGTCGCTATCTGCTTCCCAGTGATAGGTAAATGTGCTACCGGGTTGCACAGCAGCACCGGACCCTTTCATATCTGCGCCTTCGTTGTCTTCATCGTATTGTAGTCCGTGGACATGGATACTGAGGGGTTTATCGGCGCGGTTGAGGAAATGCACCTTCACGCTGTCGCCTTCGACGGCATGGAGTTGCGGACCGAGGATACCCATCCATACAGGTTGTTCGACTTGGGTCGTGTAGGTGTCATCGGTATACTGAATGTAGCGGTATTTTTCATAGACGAGTGCCTTGCCCCAAACGTCTAATCCCATCGCAGGTCTGATAAGGTTTTCTCCGCTCGGTGCGTAATTCCATTCGACTTTCTCCGCAGCAATCCAATATTCCCGTGTTGTGGCTTCGACGAAAGTGGTGCAATAGAACAACAGGACACTCGTGAATGCAATGAGTTTGTAAGAGGTTAGGAGTGAAAGGAAACGTAGCCAGTGGGGCCGTGTTGTAAACGAGGGTGATTTTGTGAACTTGAGACTCATTTTCAAAATAGAAGATATTAAAACAAACCTGAAACTATCTTCGTATGCTCCTCATGGAAAACCGCTATGGGTTAAATTTGGACTTAATTATACCACAGAAATACGTGGGTGTCAAATAAATGGAAAAAAGTTTCGTGAAAACCCTTTTGAAAAAATTGTATCATCTGTTTGTTGAGGATATGCTTGAACTGTGCACGCTTTTTGGGGCGTGGCGAGAAATACGCGAAACTTGGCGGCTGCAGAAAACCGAGCCTGATTATTTCTTTGATACGCCGCTCCCGCCAACGGCTGGGCATATTCCCGCCGAAGCGTCTGATATTCTGGAAAGTTCCATTGGGGAATTGGCACCTAAAGGATTGGAGTAGAGGGCGAGGCACAAAGCCGAAGCCATCCTCGCCAAACATGTATCTGGTATGGTTAGGAAGGCATCGCTATTGGACGAAGCGCGTCGCTACTTGTCTTCAAGGGCGTAACCGAATTTCTGGCGAAATTCGTCGTGAACCATCTGCTCATATCCCGTTGTTTCCGTTATAGGCAGTGAAATAGGGGTCATTCCTGTACGTGAAGATTCGTAGTGTGCGATACACATCTCCACATCTTTCCGACCACCGATGCCATATTCCGGCGGCTCCCCTGTGAGTGCTGCCTGCGCAATGGTCATGATTTCCTCAGCGGTTCCGACGTTCCAATCGTCTATCGCGTAGGTTCTAAACGGATTCTCGTAGACAATCTGTGGATCGGTATGGACAACGATTCTGGAGAGGACATCCACGCCATCGACTTCATGTCGTTCTGTCTCAATCGGAATGTCTTTCATTTCACCATTGACGAGGGCACGTAGTGGGAAGTCTGATGTCCAATAGTCGGTATCGGTAATTACGCCTTTCGTTCCCATAATCTGTCTGTACTTGATTGTCTCCTCCCCAACCTGAGAGGTCTCATAGACCCCAACTGCCCCACTCTCAAATTCAATCAGGGCGTGTCCCCAATCTTCATACACTTTATCGGGACCCGGAGCGAACTGCTTCGTGGTACCGACGATTGTTTTCGGTTCGCTTTGGGCATAGAACCGGATTTGAGACATCCGATGGACACCCATATCAATACAGACACCAGAGTGGGAAGTGAATGTAGATATAGGGGATTCTATACCGCGCGGCTTGCCCGCACCCTGCACAAACGGTCTACGACCAAAGGGTTCGATAAAGTGGACGCGCTTGATGTCGCCAAGTACACCTTCTTGAATCAACTTTATGATGATGCGGTCCCCCGGCATTCGGAAGTAGTTTTCAGCGACTTCAAAATGTACCCCGTTTTTCCTGCAGCTATCTATTATCATATCGCAGCAGGCAAGGGTAGGCGCCATCGGTTTTTCGACGATTGGGTGCATCTTACGCTCAGCGGCTCTTCTTGCCACCGAATGGTGTTCATAATCACCGGTACAGATGTCTACCACATCTATGTCGCTGTGTTTATCAAGCATTTCCTCGACATCTGTATAATATGGGAGACCATACGTCTCACCCGCCTCGCGAGCGACTTCCGCATCCACATCACACACAGCGATGTAATCTAAATCCTCTCTTTTTGTTAACTCGGCGATTGTTGGTAGATGCCAACGTTTTGCTACCCAACCGCAACCTACAGATGCAATCTTGGCTTTTCGCATTCAATCTATCTCCTTCGCGCGTACGAGTGTCCACCAATTCTGTCAGTTAATTCCTCGTCAACGGTGATTGCCAGATGTCCGGCTGGACCGACCATCTTATTGACCATAACTGCCTCAAGTTCCTTCCGCTCCAGTTCCGTCAATTCATCTGCGAGCGGACTGTGGATAAAATCTTTATACGGACGGCTGGTATCCATGAACGGCATGATAAACATCGGGATTACCGCCTGCAGGATCGCGGCACGTTTACGTTCGGTTCGATTCACACCGGCGCGGTGCCAAATCCGAGAGTCGTAGACGATGTAGCTACCTGGTGGTGCTTCAATGACATCGGCTTCCGGTCCGGTGTATGGCAACCCTTTGCTCTCACGAAATCCATCCTGTCTGGAGGTGTTTCCATTTATCCACTCTATCGGAGGACCTTGACCGAGTGTATGGGATCCAAGTTTGAAACAGGTTGCCCCATTTTCCTTGCGAAATTCTGAGACACAAAGATTGCGCTGGACTCCCATAACCAAACCATCGACTTGGTGAACCGGTATACGGTTAACAGCTTCACTCCCAGCAATGCCCCAGAGGTAAGGGAAATCTGAATGCCAACCTTGCACGTTCCGTTTGCCGTCGTCTGGCGCGAGTATCGCGAAACCCGGTGAATGCCCAAGGCGGATTTCATGCGTTTTCATATATTGGCGCATCAGCCACAAGGAGACCGGCTCTGTAATGATTTTAGCGACTGCGGCGGTCTCGTTCAACGGTGGGACACTTCGCTGGTATGTTTCCGCTTCCCAGCGACCCGTGCAGCTCACACGTTCCAACTCTTCAAGAATATCAGGGGCAACGATTGACGGCAGGCAAACCCAACCGTTTTCTTTGAATGATTCGAGATATTCGGAGGGTAAGTGGGCAGGCCCATGTCCAGCAGAGAACACACTACCCTCACTCGCGACACTACCGTCGCTTGCAAGTAGATTGCCTTGGTGACGAAGGTAGCAGCCGTTTTCAACGTCAGCGGCTTCTGTTTCAAGTTGAATCTCCGTAACGACGTGACGATAAGTGTTCTTGCCTTCAACTTGTTTCCATATTGCCTTATCGTCAACATAATCATAGACTGAAGGTTCGTTGGTGTCAGATACACCGAGGAATTCTCCAGTGGCGTTACGAAGGAGTGTAAAATGCGCTGAGGACTTCTCAACACGCACGACACGTTCCTGAAAAATTTCGTCCTTTACCATCGGTAATGACTCCTGAATAATTTAAAATCTTACATTTGCACACGTATCAATGAACAACCCCCACCTCAGCAAGCCAAGCCTCGAGCAGCTGCATATTACCGAGCGTGTCATCCCAAGACATCGCGGGTGCTTGGCGATCCGCAATATGGTTCGCGACTGTATCCGCTTCATAGGTAAAGAGGTCCCGATCTACATCAACCGTAATATCTTCCCGATTTTGCTGAGATTCAATGATGATTTTTGTTGATGGGAAGACTGTATCGAGTGGCAGGGGTTCTCTGGCATGCCGACAAGGCGAGGATGGCAACCAAGGACTTGGGATAGTGATTGAACCTTCTGAACCGTAGATAAAAACACTACTGCCGACGCTGCACTCAACGGCAGCAATTATTTCGCCTATAATACCGTTTTCAAACTTGAGCGTTGCCGCTGCGATATGATCAACACCTGTAGGTCCAATCTTACCGTTTCCTTTTACCTCAACTGGATTCAGGAAGAGTTTGTTTTCAGCAGCACCCGCCATTTTCCGAGTCATTGAAGCAGTGTAACACCCGATGTCAAGGATACCCCCACCGCCCATTTCTCGGTTGAATATTCGGCTTTGCGGGTTAAAATTCGATCGGTAACCGAATATTGAACGGATGACAAGGACCTCGCCGATCGCGCCATCTTGTATGAGTTCAACAACTTTTGCTATCTGTGGATGACAGCGATACATAAAGGCTTCCATGAGAAACACGTCATTTTCACGTGCCGCGTCTACCATTGCTGCGGCTTCAGCGCGGTTCATGCTAATCGGTTTCTCGACGAGCAGGTGTTTTCCGGCTTCCGCACACTTTATCGCCCACTCCTCATGAAGTGGGTGGATGGTTGCAATATAGACAGCGTCAATATCGTCATCCGTCAACAAACCGTCGTAGTCGTTGTATTGGCGTGGGATATTGTAATCGTTGACGAGTCTATCTATACGCGATTGGGTCCGGCTCGCAACGGCGAGAATTTGTCCCGAATCTGTAAACCGCATTCCGTTGCAGAAGACATAGGCGATGCCGCCTGCACCCATAACGCCCCAGTTTAACATATTCTGTCTCCTTCTACGAACTGCTTTGTTTCTTTGCTTCTGCGCGTTTGCTTGCAAGTGGATGCATAATACCGGCACCGGGGGGCCAGACCCCTGGGTCTGCCTTGATCCATTCACACAATTTCTGAGCATGTGGTGTTAGCGTTTCCCAGATTTCGTGCGGCATAATCCGACTAAAACCGTGCTGTGTGCGCCACGGTGCTGCATACTCGACGTTCGGAAGTGCGCGAACTTCCCTTGAAAGATTCGGCGTTGCACCGTGCCATGCGCGGTTATCTCGGAATACACCAGAACCCGCAGTCGCGCCAACAAGCGTGGAATGTTTCATCCAATCGGGTTCGTCACCCGGTGGTGGTGGATTCTGCTGCAGCGTATGTGTCCCCGGAATCTGACGAATCGGACCGTTTTCCCACGTCAGGTCGCACATCACAAAGTTAATAGTGACAGTCGGCGGGGTCATCTCCATAATCATCTTTTGTGACGGGACATCAAGATTGCCTTTGTCGTCCCTATGGAGTTGGGCACCGACTAATTCGGCTTGTCTAATGCGTGCTTCAGAGAGGTGTTGTGAGTCTCTACCATCGGGATGCAGGTGTTGATACTCTACTGCACCCGGAAGACAGAGGTCGCCGCCTGAACCCCAAACTCGGTAATCTGAAGAGCCGAAAATTTCTGTGACAATCGGTGTTGTTGTCGGCAGATCAATCATACTTGCCCATGCGGAGTGATGTAGCATCTGTCTTGAAGCGGAGGAGGTGCCGTAGCTATAGCGGTGTGGTAGGCGGCTGGTTTCGGTTGTGTACTTTCTATTTCCGGGTCCTGGTATAGAGAGAATATCACGCAATGCTTCGGCACATCCGGCTCTCCAACGCGCGAGCTGCTCAGCGTTGAGAAGGTCTTTGACGACGCAAAAACCGTCGCGATGGAAGATGCGAGCGATTTTCTTCGTTTCGTGAGGCTCGCAGATTTCGAGTCCGCGGATGCCATTGTGTGCCTGTAGTTTTTCTCGGAGTGCCTCGACTTCTGGGTCGTCGTAGACTCGACGTTTCGGCGAGGCAGGGTCTGCGACACCAAATCCTCTTTCGCCGGGAAAAAGGTTTCCCTCTGCGTCGACGGTTTCGTTGACGGGTGTGTTCTCATCCCAACCGACCCGCGTTTCACCGTAGACTTCCATCTCTTCAAGTTCTGGGGTTATGATGCGTCCGTTGTTGCTCATAAAGTTAACTCCTTATCTCCCACCTGCAGTGAGGAATGGGAAAGTATCGTGTTTTTGTCGTAAGCAACGCATATAAGAATGGTTGTAACATTGGATTTAAAGGATTGAAACGCTTATTCTCAATTAGAGATCGCTATCTTGCTGGTTAGCGAGCTGGGCACGGAGCCGTTCCAACTCGACTTCAGCTTCTTGTCGGCGTTGTGCCTCTTCAGCGGCGAGCCTTTCAGCTTCGTCGCGCCGTTCTTCAGCTTCGTCGCGCCGTTTTTCTGCTTCGACCCGAAGGTGATGCTCTTCCATAGAAGTCGTAATCGGGGTGCCATCCGGTAAGTACGGACGTAAAAGCCGCAGCTCCCATGCCTCCTGAAGCTCCCACTGAAAATATAGATTCAACGACGCACTGAACAAACCGCCTGCCTCATCCGGCTCAATCTCAACGATGTTCCCTACGGCATCCCGCCGCCACCCACGAAACTCTACAGGACGATTCATATCGGGTTGATGAATAAAATACTCCGCAACCCCTATATCACGGAGATATATCCCAATCTTTTCATCTCGATCCTCGGACGCTGTTGCATCCGAAAGGAACTCAAAAACGGCTGTAGGCACGGTGCCTTCTGCCCAAGTATAAAAACTCCTTCGCAACGGAAGTTTCGCGGCACCTAAAACGACATAGACATCGGGAGCAACGACCTTTCTGATATCCCCCTCACGGTAGTAGACGAAATTGTCCATGCTGACATGGATATGCGGGTGTGCTTGAAAGTATCGCAAGAATTGGTCAAATAAACTTTGCATCTGCATCCCATGAAATTCACCTGCTGGCATGGGTTCTTCATCCTCAGAAGGGTATCCTTCGATATGACCGGTCGGTTTCCCGCTGGCGTTTGGAAAGACGGGCATATATTTTCTTTGTTTGAGTTGAAAGTCGTTTAGGGTAGCCATGATCTTTTCCCTCTTTGTATCAAGGTAGGAAGTTCTTTACTTGCATAAGACTGTGAACATTCGTCAATGTTTTCTGTAATTTTAACAAATCCTTTATTTTTTATCAACAGGTTTTCTGGAGGTTTTAGGCACGAGAAAACACTTAAAAAAAGATAGGCGAGGCACAAAGCCGAAGCCATCCTCGCCGAACAGAAATGATAAAACCCAATGTGCGACCTACTTCAGGATAAGCATTTTTCGCAGAGACGAAATATTGTCCGTCTGGAGTTGGTAGAAATAGATACCGCTCGCCACACGTTCACCAAAAGCGTTGCGGCCGTCCCAATACGCTGCGCGAGTTCTACTTGTGTAGGTGCCAGCGGGTTGATGTCCTAACACCAACCTCCGAACAACAACCCCACGCGTATCATAGATAATGATTTTCACATCGCTCGGTTCTGCTAACTGATAGGGTATCCATGTTTCTGGATTGAAGGGATTCGGGTAATTCGCAAGCAGGTGTGTTGCCTCGGGAATTGGTGTGGGTGAATTATTCATAGGGGCAGAGGCAGTCGTTGCCCTTGAGATTCTCAAAACGAGGCGCGTGGGCGATGGTAAATCTGAAACAACCTGCTGTATATTCTTACCGTTAAGGTTTGCGCGCCACATATGTCCATCAGACTCTGTCCAGTACAACTTATTACTCGCGGAATCAATGGCAATGCCAGAAAGAATGCTCCGCAGATTAATGATCGGAAGTGCGCTTGAACCATTGAAATTCGCACGTCCAATGCTTCCGCTACTTGCGCCGATTCTTGTGGTCCCATAATAAATTTTGTTGTCTGAGATAGCGATACCATTTATCGTTCCCAAGTTACTGGCGATATTCTGGATACTTTTACCGTTGAGGTTTGCGCGCCGAATCCGCCCCGATGCTTCTGTCCAATACAACTTCGCATCTACAGTGTCTACGACGATATGATCTGGAGAATCCAGGTTTTGGACGAGGTTTCTGATTTGCTTGCCACTGCGATTCGATTGCTGAATGTGACCACGCGAGTTCGTCCAATAGAGTTTGCCTCGCGTTGTGTCAACGGAAATGCTATTGGGAATACTATTTAATGTGACAAGGCCCTGAACATTTGAACCATCCAAATTTGCGCGTTTGATGCTTCCTTTATTCTTAGCAGTCTGCTCTGTCCAGTAGATTTTGTTATCCACTGCATCTACAGTGAGGCTGATCACATTCTGGACGCTTGGCAGAAAGTTTTCTACTTTGTTCCCGACGAGTCGGTTAAGCCTGCCTGCGTTTGCCTCTACCCAATACACCACGGGGTGCTGGGATGCAGGAATCAACACTTCGGTTTGTAAAGGTATGCCAAGGGCGATTCCCCGTACAAACACATTAGGTATCGTTGTGAGAGGTTCTTGAATATTTGATCCATCGAGATTCGCACGACCGATTTTAACTGAAGAGTCGACCACCGCTCCCCCGCTCTCCGGGCCCCTCATCCAATATACCTTGCCATTACCTACATCTAACGCTATTTCTTTTAGATAGCCTACTGTGACGAGGGTTTCGGCATTTGTACCATCAATATCAGCACGCAGGATCTTAGAGTCTCGCCACAACTCCTCTATCCAATAAATCTTGCCACCCTCTACATCTAACTCTATATTTGTTGGCCGTTCCAATCCGGTCATGATGAGATCTTCGACATTTGAACCATTGAGATTAGCACGCAGGATCTTAGGCGGAATATCGTCCGTTCCTTTGTCCGTCGTTCCTATGTTTGTCCAGTACATCTTGTTACCCGCTACGTCCAACGCTATATACCCTCTTGCTACACTCCGTGATGTCTGCCACGGCATTATGATGAGGGTTTCGACATTTGATCCATCAAGATCGGCACGCAGGATTTTATCTATGTCTATCCAATACATCTTGCCATTCTCTATATCTAACTTTATATCGTTTGGGAACTCCAATCCATTTGTGACGAGGTCTTCGACGTTTCTGCCATCAAGATCGGCACGCCATATCTTAGGAGGTGTATCGTATCGGTGCCAGTGTGTTCTGCCCTCTTCTGTCAAGTACATCTTGCCATTCTTCATATCTAACGCTATACCATTTAGCTTCCTTATTTTCTGTGTGCCGAGGTTTTGTGTTGTGCCATCAAGATTAATACGCTGAATTCTATGACCATGCCCTACTATATAGTATATCTGTGGAACTCCAAGGGCAACTTCTTTGACGTAGGAGAGTGCAGATGCGTAGTTACTGTTGCCATCTGTATCTTGAGCAACGCCTGACAGCACATTTATTGTCAACTTGCCCTCAAACCCGGAGGTCGGTGTGATTCTCGCTGTGTAAGTCGCGCCGGAGCCTGTGAAGTTCGACACAGTACCGTTATCAACAGTGATGTCATTCTTACTAAATCCCGTAACGTCCTTGCTGAATGCCACTGTCACATCGAAAGCACTGGATACCCAGTGCGATTGACCGGAGATCCTTACTATTGGTGATGTCGGTGCAGAAGAAACATCAAGAGCAAAACACTTCGAGTACTCCACTCCGGTTGTGATGAGGTGTTCGGCGTTTGTGCCATCAAGATCAGCACGCCAGATAAAGGCGGAAGGGCCAAGGGGGTCGTCTCTCCAGTACATCCGGCCACCACTCACATCTAACTCTATAATATCTCTTGAGGAAGACGATGTGGCTGTGATGAGGTGTTCAGCGTTTGTGCCATCAAGATCAGCACGCCAGATCTTATAACCGTGGAGAAAATGTGATGTCCAATATATCTTGCTACCAACCATATCTAACTCTATATTCTCTAGCTTCCTAATGCCACTGTCTATTCTGAAGACCCTCTCGAAATTTTCACCATCAAGGTCAGCACGATGGATGTAGTTATCACCTATCATGTACATCTTACCCCATACTACATCTAATTTTATATCATTTGGGCCAGATGATTCAAATGTGATGAGGTGTTCAGCGTTTGTGCCATCAAGATCAGCACGCCAGATCTTATATGGCATATGGAGGGGCAGGGTTAGCCAGTATATCTTGCCGCCCCCTACATCTAACTCTATATCGTTTACTATATGCTGTCCAGTTGTGATGAGGGTTTCGGCGTTTGTGCCATCGAGATCGGCACGCCAGATCTTAGAGCTGTTACCGTTGTTGCCCCAGGATATCCAATATATCTTGCCGCCCCCTATATCTAACTCTACAATATAGCCGGATGTCGATTCGGCTGTGATGATGTGTTTGACGTTTGTGCCATCAAGATCAGCACGCCAGATCTCGTCTGGAGCATTGTAGGGTTGGTGTGTCCAGTATATCTGCCCATAACTCATGTTTCCTTGTGTACCAAGACCTATCCAACCAATAGCGAAAAGCAATACGAGCCATTTTAACTTCAAAACGCGACTCCTCATTTTAGAAAGAAATTCTTTTCAATTGACTAATACTCTATAACCTATAGACTTTTTTGAATTTAACGACTTGTGCTAAATAGAATTTATGTTGCAAGTGTCCATCCTTATGTTATCCTATAAGTTCACAAAGAAAAGGAGACATAAGTAGGACTTACGCAGCGTTAAATTTGAGTGAGGGTGATTTGAGTTGCTGGCAG